>JBBQIU010000388.1:0-4362 GCA_038325245.1 Verrucomicrobiota bacterium | reverse complement strand
GGTAAGATTCAACGAAGTCTGATCCGGATCATTCAGCGACGTTGCGGCTGCGAGGGGAGCGGCTAACCTGTGCGCATGTTTCCCATCCGTTGTCTTCGGACCCGACTGGCTATGTTGATCCTGGGCGGCTGTGGTCTGCTCCTGAGCGGGACATCAGGAATCGCTGGCCTCAAGGACGGAACTCTGGATTTTTACTGGATCGATTCCGAGGGGGGAGGTTCGACCCTGATCGTGACCCCTGCGGGTGAGAGTGTCCTGATCGATGCGGGGAATCCTGGGGCGCGTGACCCGGGACGGATTCACCGGGTGGCGAGGGATGTCGCCGGGCTCGAAAGAATCGACCATCTGATCGTGACCCATTTTCACATGGACCACTTTGGGGGTGTGCCGGAACTTGCGGCGCTCATGCCGGTGGTGCGGCTTTGGGACAATGGCCTTCCCGATGGCGATCCGGATGGCCGGGCTGCATCGGCCTGGCCGCTGAAGAGCCGTTCCTATCGGGGCGTGGTGGTCCGGGAGCGGAATGTGGTCAAGGCTGGGACGGTTTTGCCGCTGACGTCCGGGGCGACGCCGCTGAGCTTACAGTGCGTGATGGCACGCCAGGAGCCATGGGCCCCGGGAGGTGAGGCACGGCGAAGTCCGTCCGAGACGGCAGCCCCTCCGGAGAAGGCTCCGGATACGTCGGACAACGCGAACAGTTCGGCGTGGCTGTTGTCCTTTGGCGGGTTCCGATTCTATACCGGCGGTGATCTGACGTGGAACATGGAGGCGCGGCTGGTGTGGCCAGAGGTGCTCGTGCCGGAGGTTGACCTGTACCAGGTCACACACCACGGCTTGGACGCGAGCAACCATCCTCGTCTTGTTCGGGCCCTAAATCCGACCGTGAGCGTGATGAACAACGGCCCAACCAAGGGTGCGATGGCGGAAGTAATGTCGACGCTGCGCGGTTTGCCGCTCTTGAAGGCCCGGTACCAGGTTCACAAGAATGTGCGGCCCGACGGGAGCACGAACAATTGTCCGGACGAATTCATCGCCAATCACGACGCGGAATGCGCCGGGCACTACGTGCGATGTTCCGTCGCGCCGTCGGGAGCCCGGTATACGATCACGGCCCGTCCGGGCGCGGCGGGGAAGGTATATGATACCCGGCCGAAACCTGAGCGCGAAAGCAATCGGGCCTCGCTGGAACGTCGGAACCCTTGATCCTTGGGGGGCTCAACTGGCGCGGCTGCCGAAAAGCTGCCGGATGATGTCCTCGACCGGCACCTCCTCGATGTCGATGTCCGTGACGGGAATCTCATCGAGGAGCGCCTTGCACGCCGAGATCACGCGGTCGCGTTTGACTTTGATTCGGACCGTATCGGCGTCGAGGGCGACGACCTCGCCATACTGTTCAAGGTGTTGGCGGGGACATTGCGCGGCCGATTCGCTGTGCAAGGTGATCAGCTTGTGGTCGGCAAAGCGGTCGATGACGTCGGCGAGCCGGCCGTCGAAGAAGAGGGAACCGTGGTCGATGATGATGACCCGGTCGCAGAGCTCCTCGATGTCTGTCATGTAGTGACTGGTCAGGAGGATGGTGGTGCGGCGGGTGGCGTTGTGATGACGAAGGAACTCCCGGACTTTCTTCTGGGAGACCACATCCAGGCCGATCGTGGGTTCGTCGAGGAAGAGGACGCGGGGCTCGTGGAGGAGGGAGGCGATCAGTTCCATCTTCATCCGCTCGCCGAGGGAGAGCTCCCGCACCATCACGTCTAGTTTGGCGCGGACGTCGAGTAGTTCGCTCAGTTCATCGATGGTTTTCAGGGCCCGGGAGGGGGGGATTCCGTAGATGCGGGCATTGAGGGCAAGGGATTCGCTGGCCGGGAGGTCCCACCAGAGCTGGTTTTTCTGGCCGAGAAGGAGGGCGAACTGCCGTCGATAACCGTCGGAGCGTTCCCAGGGGACGTAGTCCAGGACCCGCGCCTGGCCGGCGGTGGGATGGAGAAGGCCCGAAAGCATTTTGAGTGTGGTGGTTTTCCCGGCTCCGTTCGGACCGAGGAAGCCAACAAACTCGCCCTCATTCACGGTGAAGTGGACGTCCTTCACCGCGTGGACCTGCTCGTATTCGCGATGAACGAGGGCGCGCAGCGCGCCCCGGATTCCCGGCTTCTTCTTGAAGGTCCGAAAGGTCTTGGAAAGGCCCCGGACTTCGATGATGGGCTGGGTTGGCATTGCGCGGCAGCCTGCCTGGGAGTCGGACCGGCGGCAAATGGCGCCCCTGGGCCGGGGCCGGGGCATTGACCGCCACGGCGGGCAGGGCTGGACGATGGGATCGGGGGTCAGCCTCGAAGATTACGATCCAGGTGGTGCACAGCCTTGCGAACCCCGGCGTCCGTCTCCATGCGATCCGTGACAGCGCGGCAGGCGTGCAGGACGGTGCCGTGGTCGCGTCCGCCGAAGGCCTCCCCGATCGTGCTCAGGGAGGATTCGGTCAGGGTCCGGGCGAGGTACATCGCGACCTGACGGGGAAACGCGATGCTGTCGGGGCGCCGGCGTCCGAGGATGTCAGCGATCCGAAGGTCGAAGTGGTCGGCGACCTTCTTGATGATGACGTCGATGGTCAGTGAGGCGCGGCCTTCCTCGCTGAGGACGTCGCGGAGCAAATCGCGGACGCGGTCGACGGTGAGGGTTTGGCCCGTGAGACGGGAATAGCTGGCGACGCGGGTGAGGGCGCCCTCGAGACGACGGACATTGGCCCGGATGCGTTCGGCCAGAAATTGGGCGATATCGGCTGCGAGGGTGTAGCGCATCTGATCCGACTTCTTGCGGAGAATGGCGAGTCGCGTTTCGATATCCGGGGGCTGGATGTCGGCGACGAGGCCCCATTCAAACCGGGAGACGAGCCGGTTTTCGAGTCCCTGGATCTCGGCGGCCGGACGATCGCAGGTCATGACGATCTGTTTCCGGGCTTCGTGGAGGGCATTGAAGGTATGGAAAAACTCCTCCTGAATGCGTTCCTTGCCGGAGAGGAAGTGGATGTCGTCGATGAGCAGCACATCGGTCTCGCGGAACTTCCGGCGGAAGCGCATGACGCGGCTGTTTTGAAGAGCGTCGATGTATTCGTTGGTGAAGCGCTCGGTGGAGACGTAGGCAACGCGTGCGTTACGGCGCTGGGACGAGACGTGCTGGCCGATGGCGTGGAGGAGGTGGGTCTTTCCGAGACCCACTCCGCCGATGAGAAAGAGGGGATTATAGGAGCGGCCGGGATTCTGGGCGACGGCGACGGCGGCGGCGTGGGCGAAGGGGTTATTCCCAACGACGAACGAGTCGAACGTATTCTTTGGGTCGAAGGGTGAATTGACCTCGGGTGGCTCCTCCCTATCCGAGGCGGCGGCTCCGGAATCCTGATCTGAAGATAAAGATTTGGGCCGCAGTGCCTTGGGTTGAGTCGAAAGAGCATCCTGGGCGAGAAAGCTGAACTCGATTCGACGGCCTGAAACGGCCTGCAAAGCGTTCTCGATGACGTCCCGGTAGTTCTCTCCCAGCCAAACCGCGCAAAAATCATTAGCGACACCCAGGGAGAGGCGATGGCCGTCGATGGCGATGGGTTGGATGGGCGCGAACCAGAGTTTGTAGACCTCGGGATTAAGAACTTCGCGAAGCGAAGCGAGGGCGGAGATCCAGAGCGTTTGGGCCGGGGAATCCATGGATGGGGGGCAGATAGCTGGAGAAGATCCTAGTTATTCACGCAAGGGAAAAATCGTGAACCTAAACGCGTCGCCAACAGCGATTTGCGGTGCGCCAGCGAAGTTTTCCGGCCGGATGCATCCGACTTTCCAGAACCGACTTGGCAAGATTCGCTAGTTCTAAACATCCTAAGATCAATGATTTGAGTATTTCCTGGGTCTGATCTCCGTAGACGGCTCTGCCCTCAGTGGGCGCGTTAGGGGATAATCAGAACGCTGTTTTTATAGGGTGGGGTCCGCGGAGGGGCGAGGGAAACGTATTAACTGTTATCCACGGGTTATTCACAGGGTGGAATTCTTTGAAAATTGCGCTTCTTGGGTTGGAAAAACGGAGCAAAAAGGGCGCCTCGGTGGAGGCGCCCTTGACCGACCGCGGCGCGCTCGCTCAGCAATCGTAATAAAGGAAAAACTCGTACGGGTGGGGCCGAAGGCGGACGGCGTCGTGTTCCTTCGTTTTCTGCTCGATCCACATGTCGAGGAAGTCCTTGGAAAAGACGTCACCCTTGAGCAGGAATTCGTGGTCGGCCTTGAGGTGATTGAGGGCCTCTTCGAGGCTGCCAGGCATTTGGGGAATCTTGGCGTGCTCCTCAGGGGGCAGTTCGTACAGGTTCTTGTCCATCGGTTCGCCGGGATGGAT
>JBBQIU010000387.1:0-4365 GCA_038325245.1 Verrucomicrobiota bacterium | reverse complement strand
CCCGTCTTTGCCGACCTCGGTGAACAGCGCGTCTTTTACGTCGGCACTGGCTGCGGTCACGTGGTCTGTATCAACGCCCGCACGGGTGAACCCGTCTGGCGGTTCAAGCTGTCGCAGTCCGGAGTGAATTCCGGTGTCCTGCTCGCGGCCAAGGACCGGCTGATCGCCATCCATGGCAAGGAGAACGTCGACGCGACCAACCAGGGCCGTCTGGTGGCGCTCCGCATTCCGACTGAGTATCCGACGGGCCCCAAGCCGCTCGTCCTTGGCCGGGACGCCGAAATCTGGCGCAACGACGATTTTATCGCCTTCTCGAGCTCGCCATTGCTGGTCGATAATCGAGTCTATTCGACAATTGCTACCGGCAGCTTCCTCGCTGCCGACGCGACCACGGGAAAAACGCTCTGGTCCGAGAAACTCGGTGCCGACCAGATCCACGCCTCACCCGCCTACGCGGACGGCCGTTTTTACATTCCGATGCACGAGGGCAACGTCGTTGTTCTTGAGGTCAAAAACGACAAACCGACGATCCTCTCGACGAACAAGATGGAAGCAGGCACGGCCTGCCTCGGCGCACCGGCTTTTTATGGCGACGCGGTGCTGATCTTCACCAAGGACGCGTTGCACTGCTTCGGTCCGAAGGCCGCCGCGCCGGTCATTCCGCCGTCCGTACGCGCCCCCGCGCCGGTGGCCGCCTCGACCGCCCCGATCACGCAGTTGCAAGTGGTGCCGGCGGAGTTCGCCCTCCTTCCCGGGCAGTCCCAGAGCCTGAAGGTCTTCGGACTGGATGCGACCGGACGGCGCGTCCGGGCGGTGACCGATGAAGTGACCTTTGTGAAATTCATTCCACCGACCGCCCTGGTGAAATCCGAAGTCGATGCCGAACTCGCGGGCAATGTCATCAAAGCCGGCCCGGCCGCGAAGTTATCGGCCGGACAGATCCAGGCGAAGTGGACCACGCTGACCGGAGTCGCCCGTGCTCGCGTGGTGGCCGGCATTGGCCATCAGGATACCTTTGAGGCCCTGCCGCTCGGCCAGAAGAACGACACGGGTGAGAATGTCGGTTTTCCTCCCCTTCCTTGGCTGGGCGCCCGGGTCAAGTGGCATGTATTCGAGAAGGACGGCGGCAAGGCGGTCGGCAACCGGCTCGATTCGATCATGTTCATGCGCACGATGAACTTCATCGGCAGCGCCGAGTCGAAGGACTACACGTTCGCCGCGGATGTGCTGACCGATGGCAACCGCCGCGTCATGTCGAATGTCGGCCTCGTCAATCAGCGTTACCTGATCGTGGTCGCGGCCAACAACCGGATCCTGGAAGTCACGAGCAATCATGAACGGCTCAAGGAGTCCGTGCCCTTCGAGGCTGCACCCAACACGTGGTACCGCCTGAAAACCCGCGTCGACCGGGACACCACCGGTGACGGGGGATGGGTGCGCGCCAAGCTTTGGGAACGGGGCAAACCGGAGCCCGCGGCCTGGACGATTGAAGTGCGCCAGAACAAGGTGCACACGCACGGCGCCCCTGGCGTTTATGCTTTTTCCCCGCAGAGTCTGAAACGCGTCTTCATCGACAACCTCTCCATCACCGCAAATGACTAACCTGCGCCCCTTTTCCCTTTGCCTGCTCACGACGATGTTGGCCGCACCGTTCGCTTCGGGAGCCGACTGGCCGATGTGGGGTGGCTCGCCCAGCCGGAATATGGTCGGCTCCGCCACCGGCATTCCCGACGACATCAACAGTGGGAAGTTTCTCCCGAAGAGCGAAACGATCGATCCCAAGTCGACGAAGAACATCCGCTGGGTCACCAAGCTGGGATCACAGGCTTACGGCACTCCCGTGATTGCGGGCGGACGCGTCTACGTCGGCACGAACAACGAGTCACCTCGCGACCCCAATCAGCACGGCGACCGCGGTGTGCTCCTGGTCTTCGACGAGAAAACCGGGGACTTTCTTTGGCAGTTGATCGTGCCGAAACTGGGTTCGGGCAAGGTGAGCGACTGGGAATTTGTCGGCATCTGCTCGTCGGTCGCGATTGAAGGCGATCGGGGTTACGTCGTGACCAATCGAGGCGACATCGTCTGTTTTGATGTCAACGGTCTGGCCGACGGCAACGCCGGGCCATTCGTCGACGAAGCGGCCTTTTCTTCGACTGATGGCAAGCCGGTCGCGCTGCACGACAAGCTCGCCGACATCATTTGGACCAGCGACATCCGGACGGAGCTCGGAATTTTCCCTCACAACGTCTCGAGTTGCTCGCCGCTGATCGTGGGCGACAAGCTTTACGTCGCGACGTCGAACGGGGTGGACTGGTCGCATCTGAACATTCCCGCGCCCTTCGCGCCGGCGCTGGTCGCGCTCGACAAAGCGACGGGCAAAGTAGTCGGTGAGGAAACCTCCGGGGTTTCAAAACGGGTCCTGCACGCGAGCTGGAGTTCGCCGTCGTTCACCACCGTCAAGGGCAAGCCGTTGATCGTCTGGGGTGGTGGCGATGGATTCGCCTATGCCTACGATCTCGAGCCCTACGCGCATCCAGAGGGATTTCCGGCGCTGAGGGAGGTGCTTCGTTACGACGCCAATCCTCCAGAGTATCGGACGAGGAACGGCCAGCCCCTCAAGTACGCAACCCACGACGGTCCGAGCGAGGTGGTTGCGACCGTCGTCGCCAAGGACAACCGGGCCTACGTGGTCATCGGGCAGGATCCCGAACACGGCGATGGCGTCGGCATGATGAGCTGTCTCGATCTGAGCGCGACCGGTGACCTCACGGGCAAGGCCCTGTGGACCAACAAGGATGTCGGTCGTTCCATCTCCACCCCGAGTGTGGACGGGGATTTGGTGTATCAGGCCGAATATGACGGCGACATCCATTGCATCGACCGCAAGACCGGACAGACCGTCTGGACGCATGCAACCAACAGCCGGATCTGGTCCTCGACGCTGGTCGCCGACGGCAAGGTCTACTGCGGGAACGAGGACGGCGAGCTGGTGATTCTGAAGGCCGGCCGGGAAAAGAAACTGATTGCTCGAATCGATTTTTACACCCCGATCTACGCCTCGCCGGTGGTGGCGAACAATACGCTTTTTGTTGCGACGCTGACGCATCTCTTCGCGATCGGCCAGTGAAGTCTGGATAGCTCGATGTCCAGACGCGCGCTGATCATATCATTCTTTGTGTTGTTGGCGGTGCTCCACCAGGATTTCTGGTGGAAAGCCGATCCCACGCTGGTCCTTGGCGTGCTGCCCATCAGTCTCGCCTATCACCTCGTCTGGACGTTCTTGGTCGCGTTCGGTTGGTTTCTCGTCGGCAAGTATTGCTGGCCGGTCGGTTTGGACCAGAAGCCCGAGGTGACGTCCGGGAAGCCGTCGGCTCCGGGCGCGGCAGTGGTGGGCAAGGACGATCGCACGATTCCTCCCGCGCGATGATCCCGGCCATCATCATTGGGATCTATCTGTTGTTGGTGGTCACGCTTGGGTTGGTCAGCGCGCGTTTCTTCCGGGGTGGCACGGCGGACTATTTCGTGGCGAGCCGCTCGCTGGGACCGTTCGTTCTCTTCATGACGGTTTTTGGCACGACCATGACATCGTTTGCCTTGGTCGGCAGCACCGCTGAAACCTTCGATTTCGGCGTCGGCACCTTTGGCAAACTGGCGTCGTGGTCGGCGCTGATGCACCCCGCGTGTTTTTTTCTGATCGGGCTGCCGCTGTGGTCGCTTGGCAAACGCCACGGGTACGTCACCCAGATCGAGTATTTCCGTGATCGATTCCAGAGCCGGGCGATTGGCTACGTGCTCTTTCCGATGCTGGTCGGCCTGTTGATTCCCTATGTGATCCTCGGACTTCTCGGTGTGGGATCGGTGGTGGCTGGCGTCACCGTCGGGGCTTTCCCGGAAACCTTTGTGGCCACACGCGGCGCGATCCCGCCGGCACTGACGATGGCGGTGATTTCCGGGGTCGTGCTGTTCTACGTTTTCATCGGCGGAGCGCGCAGCGCGGCGTGGGTCAACGTCTTTCAAACCTTCGTCTTCGTCAGCATGGCGTTGCTGGCGTTCTGGTTGATCGCCCACTCGCTCGGCGGCTTCGAGGCGGCGTCTGCGGCCGCCAAACCGGCGAAGGCGGTGCGGGAGGGAAACATCGGTGAACTCGAGTTCTTCACCTACTTGATGATCCCGCTTTCGGTCGGCGTTTTCCCCCACGTTTTCCAGAACTTTCTCACCGCCCGCTCGGCCCAGTCCTACAAGTTTCTCCTCGTGGCCCAGCCGGTCTCGATCCTCCTCGCATGGTTGCCGTGTGTCCTGATCGGCTTCTGGGCCACCGGTGCGCTGGTGCCCGGGACCGACGTGCCGGTGATTCCTCCGGGGACC
>JBBQIU010000386.1:0-4387 GCA_038325245.1 Verrucomicrobiota bacterium | reverse complement strand
GCGGGATTCAGCGAGGATGTGGGGGAAGCCTTCTTCATCGGGACGACGGGGGCGCAGGGGTCGGGTTGGTGGGGGTGGCCGTGGAAGCCGCGCTCATGCCATTGGTGGAGGCCGAAGCCGTGTCCACGCCGTTGGTGGGCGGCTGGGGAATGGGGGCTTCCGCCAGGGAGATCCCCGAGCGCAGGCTAAGCAGATAGGCGACGAGGGCGGTGGCCTCCGGCTTGGGGACGATTTCGTAGCCGGCGGGCGGAGCGAACGCACCCTCCAATTTGAGAGCGTGAGGGGACAGGGCGCCGGCGACGATGGGCCGTTGCTCGAAGAGGTAGGGATAGGCGGGCATGACGGACCCGGCGGCGACGGTCCGAGGATGATAGAGGTGCTTGAGATGGTACGCGACCATCACGGGCTGGGCGTTGGTATCGCCGGCCCCCATCCGATAGCCGATGTTGGTAAGGTCCGGGCCGATTCGGACGGTTCCCAGGAGGACGGGCGAATCGCGCAAATAATCCTGGGCCACGGTGCGTCGTTTGCCCCAGCCACGGGCGAGGTCGATGCCGAAGCCCTCGGGGCGGACCAATTGGCTGTGGCAGGTGTTGCAGCCCTCGGAAAGATAGATGGCGGCCCCTTGTTGTGCCAATCCCGGTCGATTGGGGGGGTAGTGCTGGCCGGTCTCCTTCAAAAGAATCGTGGGGGTGTTGCCCACCTGAAGGGAGGGGGCGACGAGAATCCCCCACCAGGAGGACGCAAGGGCGACGAGGATGCCCAGGAACAGGAGCGGTGTGGAATTCATGAACGCACCCCCGCGGTTCGATTTCTGGCGTTGGCGTTGGCGTTGGCGTTGGCGTTGGAAATCGGGACGGACCAGGACTTCAGGGTTGCCACGCACTCGCTAGCGAGGGAGCGAAACAGGCCAACCAGGGCAAGGCCGAACACGCCCTGGGCCAGGAGGAAAACCACCAGCCCCAGGGAGCTGAGTCGGACGAGATGCATGCTGCTGCGCAAGGCGTCCAGAAAGGCGACGGAGGGGTCGGCTAAACGAGATCCTTGCAGGAGACCACCGATCAGGAGGGGCAGACCGATCAGGAGGACGCCCACGAGGGACAATGTGGCATGGAGCCGGACCAGGCCCGGGCTGAGGGACCGGCCGGTGGCCCTGAGCAGGAAGTCGGGTATCACGGCGAAGAAAGAGAGGGTTACGGCGCCACCCACGAGCAGCCAGTCAAGGCCGTGATGGATCCAGGTAAAGCGGGCCCACGACGCCGGACCACGGAAGGACACAAAGAAGGCGAGCAGACCCGCGGCCACATAAGCGAGGGCTGCGATCCCGATGAGCCGACCCACCGGCGATGCGAAAAGGGTTCGGCCGGCGCCCTCCGCGGTTTTCCACCAATTCAAGGCGATCGCGACGAGCGCGATGGCGGCGAGGAAATGTCCCGCCATTCCGACGCTGACAATCCAGCGGGGGAAGGGATCCCCATGGGCGGTCACGGCCCAGGGCGTGAAGAACACGAGACACCAGAAGGCGATCAGGGAGAGCTGCCGGCTGGCGAGCGGGCGATTCAGGAGTTGCGGGAGGGTGTGGAAGATCACGGCCAGACTGAGACCCCCCAACCAAAGTTTGAGTACCCCGTTGGCGTACCAGCGTTGGACCAGGACCTGAATCACGCCGCGCGGTCCGTCGCCGGCAAACATCATGAGGGCGACAGAGCCGAACCAGACGAACGAGATCAGGGCCAGGAGAACGAACCAGGCGCTCGGATAGGTCTCCGTCCGGGTGCGGGCGGCGTAGGTGATCCAGCCGGCGGCGCCGATGAGACCGGCGCCGACGACGAGGCAGACCATGGCGCCTGCGGGCATTTCGAGGAGCTCACGCCCCGTGGAATAGCCGGCGAGGATTCCGATCGTGCCGGCGAGGACTCCGATGTTCCAGCAGACGGCTCCCGCGAGGACGAGGAGGGGTGCCTGCAGCCGCTGCATGGAGGCGCGAGCGAGCAGCCAGAGGCCGATGGCGAAGCCGGCCTGTCCGGCGAAGCCGTAGACCAGGGCGTCCCATCCGGCGGGCGCCAGGCGGCCGTAGGTGAGCCACGCCACGTTCGACATCATCGCCGGAGCATGGAGTTTGACCGACGTCAGCAGGAGAAGAAGGGAGCCGGCGATGAGCCAGAACGTCGCCTTGGCCAACATGAAGAGAGCGACGGAGCGGAACGAGGCATCCACGTCGGCGATGCCGGGGGCGGAGGATACCGGCGATGGGGATGTCGAGGCAGTCGGAATCATGCGATGCACGGTCGAAGTCGAAGCGGCGGCTGAGAGGGCCGGTTCATTCGAACTCGCTCTTGGGCTCGGGCGGGGGCGGTGGGGGCGGGGGGAACGCCTTGGCGGCGCGCTCGATGAGATCAGCGCGGGCCTTGGCGGGGTCCTGCCATTGTTTGACCGCGAGCGAGGTGGCGAGGGAGTTGGGGAGCCGGACGATGCCGTTTTCCCGGTCGATCCAGCCGGGGGCATTGAGTTCTTCCATCGCCTTCTGACGAGCGTCCGCGAGGATCTTGTGCCGCTCGACTGCGCGCGTCTGATTGACGGTGGAGACGGTGGTGTAGTGTTTGAGGGCGGCGACGAGCACGGCCATCACGAGGAAGGCGCCGATGACGCCGATCCAGTTCAAGGTCGCGCGCGAGCAGCAGGGGGAGTCGTTGTTCAATGGGCACCTCCATGGGGTTTACCGGGCGGCAGATAGATCCCGAGGCATTCGGCCATGCGCGGGTCCTTCTGGGGAAACGGTGGATGAGCCTTGAAATTGCGGATGAACCAAAGGGTGAGCACGCCTCCCATGAAGGCGAGGCAGGCGATGTCCAGCCAATGGACCACGAAACCCTCCGGATGGAGGACGGGCATGATGTTGAAGGAGAGGTCGCAGAAATGCATGAGCCACGCCCACGCGGCGAGGGGGACCATTACGGTCACCGACATTTTGGTGTCGATGCGGAGGAGGGTCAGGAACGGGAGGAAGAAATGCCCGAAGATCATGAGCATTCCGATGCTCCACCAGGAGCCCTTCTCGCGCAGGATGTACCAGAATGTTTCCTCGGGGATGTTTGCGTTCCAGATGAGAAAATATTGGGAGAAGGCGATGTAGGCGTAGAAGACGGTGAACGCGAAGAACAGCTTGCCGATGTCGTAGTAGATGACCGGCTGAACGACGCGGGAGAGGGGACCCTCGCGGGCCAGGAAGAGCGTGATGACCCAGAGAGTTCCCACGGTGAGCCAGACGCTTCCGGCGAAGTAGTAGACCCCGTACATGGTGGAGAACCACTGCCATTGCAGAGACTTCATCCAAAGAATAGCGCCCATTGTCAGAGTGGTCGCGAAGAGGAAGATGCCGAGGGCGGCGAGGAACCGCATCCGGTGGGTGCAGGAGGCGGCCCCGGTTCGGTCCTGCTCGAGGGAAGCGTTTCGCAAGGCGGCGGTCAGGAAATGCCAGATCACAAAGAGCGCCAGGGACACGAGGATCCATGTCGGTTTATTGAACAGAGCCTTCTTCGCGTAGAGGGCGTGGTCGTGGCCGGCATCCGCGTGCATCCAGCCGAAGAGAGCCTTTTCCGGGCCGGCGAGGAGGGCATTAAGCAGGATGGGCACGAACAATGCGGCGAGGATTGGGGCGGAACAGGCGAGGTGCTCGTTGATCCTTCGGACGGGAACGGACCACTGGGCGTCGAAGAGATGGTGCAGGATGACGAGGAAGAGGCTCCCGAGCATGAGGCTCAGGTAGAACATGAAGGCCAGGAGCCACGAGAAGGCGAATTGCTTCTGAAGGCCGGGGACGAGCATGCCGATCAGGGCGCCGAGACCGCCGATGGCGGCGAGCAGGAGTGGCAGCCGGGCGAGGCCCGGGAGGATTCCCGCGGAGGGAGCGTGCGCGGCGGGGGCAATAACAGCGGAAGAAGCCATAAGGTCGGATCGGAACTCGTTTATTTGAGCGACACGCGGAGGTTTTCGGGCAGGTCGTCGGGGAGGCCGAGGCGGGCGAGTTGAAGGGCGCGCACGTAGGCGATGACGGCCCAGCGATCCTCGACAGCGAGCTTGTCGGCGTAGGGCAGCATGAGGCCGGTGGGGCTGCCCTTCTCGATGATCTGGTAGAGGTAGCCGTCGGGGTGTTTCACGCGCACCTCGTCGGTGAGCGAGGGGATGGCGCCGTGGCCGTACTTCTTGAGTACCCCATTGCCATCGCCGGTCTGTCCATGGCACGGGGTGCAGTAGATGGCGTAGCGTTCCTTGCCTCGCGCCATGAGGTGCTCGGTGATCGGGAGGGGATTGAGGTCGATATAGTTCGTCTTGCCGGACTCGTGTCCGGTGATGACGGGTTGATCCTCGAACCGGTGAATCTCGCGTC
>JBBQIU010000385.1:0-4387 GCA_038325245.1 Verrucomicrobiota bacterium | reverse complement strand
GAAGGAGAGCTCTGGGTGTTTCCTCGACGCGATGACGTCCGGAGTATGACGTTCAGGAAATTAAGAAGCGATTAAGATTTGAAGGGGGAAGGAAAGATCCAGGACGCGTCCTTCGAGGTTCGTTAACGCTGTCGATCAGTGGGGGGCGATTTCGTGAAGGGGCGCCTCATGACCGCCAGGCGCCGGGGTCATCTGAAGGAGAGCTCTGGGTGTTTCCTCGACGCGATGGCGGCCCGAGGTCGTCAATCTGGTCATGGGCACGGGCAGGCCCAGGCTGTCGCTCACAAAATTCACGCCGTCGTGGAGGCCCTTGCGAAGCCGGGACAGGGTGTCGAGCCGGGATTCGGCGCCCCAGTCAGTGCCCCAGACCCAAAGCGTGCCGTCGCGGGTGAGGCCGACGCAGGTGCTTCCGTCGGACCACAATTCCGCCCAGTCGGTTCGCTCGCCGATCCGGGCAGGCGCCCCTGGCTTCCGGGGCCACGGCCCCACGAAGGCGAGCGGGCGGGACCAGAGCGTCCCGTCGGAGCGGATCTCATAGAGCTTCGCCAGGGCTGTTCCGAAGCGCCCCGGGACTGCATTCGTGAGGATGGGCATGAGGGAATTGGTTCCGGCGATGCCGAGGGTCCAGTCGAGGGGGGCGAACCAGAGGATGCCGGAGGCGTCGAGGAAATGGTTCAGATTGGCGCGGGTCCAATGGGTGGCGGCGTGGAGGGGCGACGGTTCGCCAAAGTGATTCGCGCCGGGTTGGAGGGGTTTTCCCCAGGAGCGCAGTTCACCCTCTTGAGTGATGCCCACGAATCCGTAGTTGGAGCCCGCGCCCGTGATCGTGCGCCAGCGGTTGGTTCCGACCTGACCGGGGTCGGTTCGCGAGGCAACCGCAGGGTCTCCCAGTGAGCCGATGCCCATGGAATTTCCCCAGGTCCAAAGCGTGCCGTCTGTTTTCAGGGCGGCGGCGGCGACGTCGACCTTGGTGGCGATGGCCCAGTTGGTGTCCGTGCCCAACTGTTTTGGCTGAGATCCGTGAAGACCGGCCTGCCACAGCGTTCCGTCGCGCTTGACACCCACGAAGCCGTTGTTGCCGGGCGAGGCCTGGCGCCAGTCGGAATCGGCTCCGATTCGCTTCAGGGACGGCGGCCCGGGACGTCTGCAGCCCGGCATGGCCCCAGCGCCAGAGGGAGCCGTCCGGGAGAACGAAGAGCACGCCGCCTATACCCGGCGATACGGCGAGGGGAATTTTGGTCGAGGCGAGGGCGATCGGAGTCGGGGGCGGGTACACGGGCGGGCGGTGGGTGAGGACCCAGAACAGGAGAAAGCCGAGTACCACTACGATGCCCAGGGCGAATCGGGGCAACCAGCGTCGGAGCATGGAACAGATGACAACCCTCCAAGGCGACGGGTTCAAGGGAAGAGTTGCGACGGCGATGGAGGGTTCGCGCGGCATGGCAAAAAAAGGCCGCCCCGCGGAGGCGGGGCGGCGTGGAGTCGAACTCTTTGGTGAGCCGATGAACTACTTCTTCGGGGCCGGCTTGGCCGACTTGGCGGGAGGGGCGGCTTTTCGCTTTTCTTCGATGGCGGCCTGGGCGGCGGCGAGCCGGGCGACCGGGACGCGGAACGGCGAGCAGGACACGTAGGTCAGGCCGATCCTGTGGCAGAACTTGACGGAGTCCGGGTCGCCGCCGTGTTCGCCGCAGATACCGAGCTTGATGCCAGGGCGTGTGGCGTTGCCGCGTTCGGCGGCGATCTGCATGAGTTGTCCGACGCCCACCTGGTCGATGGAGGCGAACGGATTTTTCTTTAGGATCTCGAGCTCGGTGTACGGCGGGAGGAAGGACCCGGAATCGTCGCGGCTCATGCCGAGGGCGGTCTGGGTGAGATCGTTCGTGCCGAAGCTGAAGAACTCGGCGGTCTCGGCGATCTCATTGGCGGTGAGGGCGCCGCGCGGGATTTCGATCATGGTTCCGACGAGGTAGGAGAGCTTGACCTTCTTCTCCTTCTGAACCTCGGCGGCGACGCGGTGAACGACTTCGACCTGGAGGTCGAGTTCACGTTTGAACCCGACGAGCGGGATCATGACCTCGGGCTTGACCTTGATGCCTTCCTTCTGGACTTCAGCGGCGGCCTCGAAGACCGCGCGCGCCTGCATCTCGGAGATTTCCGAGTACACGATGCCGAGGCGGCATCCGCGGAAACCAAGCATCGGGTTGAACTCATGGAGTTCCTTGACCCGCTGTTGGATCTTCTCGGTCGGGACGCCGAGCTTCTTCGCGAGGTCGGCCTGGGCCGCAGTATCGTGGGGGAGGAACTCGTGGAGCGGCGGGTCGAGGAACCGGATGGTGGCCGGGTAACCCTTCAATTCGCGGAAGATGCCGGCGAAGTCCTCCTTCTGGTAGGGGAGGAGTTTGCCGAGGGCGGTCTTCCGGTCGTCGACGTTGGTGGCGAGAATCATCTCGCGCATGGCGTCGATGCGGTCGCCTTCGAAGAACATGTGTTCCGTGCGGCAGAGGCCGATGCCGGTGGCGCCGAAGGCGAGGGCATTGGCGGTCTGTTCGGGATTGTCGGCGTTGGTGCGGACCTGGAGGCGCGCGGCCTTGTCGCACCATTTCATGAGCTGCTCGAAGCTCTTGAACTTCTCGGTGGCCTGGGCGTTTTTGTCGCCGTAAATGGTGCCGGCGATGATCTCGGACGGCGCGGTCTTGAGCGCGCCGGCGTAGACCGGTCCGGAGGTACCGTCGATGGAGAGGAAATCTCCTTCCTTGAAGGTGAGGCCGGCGACCTTGACGGTCTTGGCCGAGTAATCGATCTGGAGGGCGGCGGCGCCGCAGATGCAGACTTTGCCCATCTGGCGGGCGACGAGGGCCGCGTGGGAACTGACGCCTCCCTTGGCGGTGAGAATGCCTTCGGCGGCGATCATGCCGCGCAGGTCCTCGGGCGAGGTTTCTGTGCGGACGAGCAGGACTTTTTCGCCCTTCTCGGCGGCGGCGGCGGCGCGATCGGCGTTCAGGTAGATCTTGCCGGAGGCGGCGCCGGGGCCGGCGGGGAGGCCGGTGGCGATGGCCGTGGCCTTCTTGACTTCTATCAGGTCGAAGACGGGGGCGAGCAGTTGGTCTAGCTGATCGGCGGGATTGCGCATGATGGCGGTTTCCCAGTCGATGAGCTTCTCCTTGCACATATCCATGGAGAATTTGAGGGCGGCCCTGGCGGTGCGTTTGCCAGTCCGGGACTGGAGCATGAAGACCTGGCCGTCCTGGATGGTGAACTCGAAGTCCTGAACGTCCTTGAAGTGCTTTTCGAGCGTGCCTCGGATGTTGTCGAGTTCGTGGTAGGCCGCGGGCATCTCGGCCTTGAGCTGGACGACGGGTTCGGGGGTGCGGACGCCGGCGACGACATCCTCGCCCTGGGCGTTGATGAGAAATTCGCCGTAGAACTCCTTCACGCCATTGGCGGGGTTGCGGGTGAAGGCGACGCCGGAGCCGGAGTTTTCGCCGGTATTGCCGTACACCATGGCCTGGACATTGACGGCCGTTCCCCATTCGGAGGGGATGTTGTACTTGCGGCGATAGACCATGGCGCGGTCATTCATCCAGGAGCCGAAGACGGCGCCGACGGCGCCCCAGAGCTGCTTCCACGGATCCTGGGGAAACTCCTTGCTGGTACGTTCCTTGATGAGGCGTTTGAAGCGGGTGACTAGATTTTGGAGGTCGGAGACGGTGAGGGCGGTGTCCTCGATGTCCTCGTGGTAGATCTCGTGTTTGACCTCGTGGATGAGGGTTTCGAAAGGTTCGTGGTCTTCGCCGGCGGACTTCTGGACGCCCATGACGACGTCGCCGTACATCTGGATAAAGCGGCGGTAGCAATCCCACGCGAAGCGTTCGTTGCCGGTGGCCTTGACGAGGGCGAGTACGGTGACGTCGTTGAGGCCGAGATTGAGAATGGTGTCCATCATGCCCGGCATGGAGTCGCGGGCTCCGGAGCGGACGGACACGAGGAGGGGCAGCGCGGCTTTGTCGCCGAACTTGGTGCCCATGATTTTTTCGATGAAGGCGACGCCGGTCTTCACCTCGTTGTCCAGGGAGGCGGGGTAGGTGCGCTTGTTATCGTAGTAATAGGTGCAGACCTCGGTGGTGATGGTGAATCCCGGAGGCACCGGAAGTCCGATGCGGGACATTTCGGCGAGGTTGGCGCCCTTGCCGCCGAGGAGGGGCTTCATGGAGCCGTCTCCGTCTGCTTTCTTGTTTCCGAAGGCGTAGACGTACTTCGGTGATCGGGTGGTGGGGGTTGTTTTCTTTGCCATAAAGTTACTCTTCGAATCCTTCAAGTTCGTAAGTCAGGTGACGTGAACCAGGCGGGGGAACCGCTGCGTTGTGAAGCAACGCTAACAGTGCGGTCG
>JBBQIU010000384.1:0-4389 GCA_038325245.1 Verrucomicrobiota bacterium | reverse complement strand
GAGGTTGCGGCTCGTCTTCTGCCACGTGAACGGCACGAGCATCCACCCGCGCGGCTTGTCGATGGCGATGACCGAGCGATCCTCGTGGAGAATGGTGAATCGCTCAGCATCCCGACCCTGTCCTACTTCGATGTACGACGGCTTGGCCACGGGCCCGAGCAAACCGGCGCCGGACGGGAAATGCAAAGCGTCCCCGCCCGGCGCCGCTCGATTCCATCGGTGCGCCACCAGACCCAGCCGAGGGCAACGCCCTGGGAAATGCCCATCTGTTTCCGACCACGCCCCGAAGGGACAACCCATGGGCCAATATCCTTGGGTTGTCCTTACAAGGCGAACGCCCGGTGGTGGTTGCCGTTCCGAGGGCGTTGCCCTCGGCTGGGTTTGGGCGAGGCCTTCGGCCTCGATGGCGGGCGAGAAGCCTCCCCACCGTTCATTGGAAGCACCCTCTGCGACCCGGGACCCTCCCTCAGCCATCGATCAGCCGACGCAATTCCGCGGAATCCGACGGCGCACAAAAGACGAGCGCCTGTCCCCCGTCCCGCCACCTCGCTGCCGACCATGTGTCGAGGGAGGTGAACACCTTCTCCAATGTCGGAGAATCCTGGAATGTCGCAGCATCGACGATGAAAAGGTGGGCAATCCCCACGCCCCTGACCTGGAAGCAAATCAACGTCACCCGCGATCCGTGCCAATCCAAGATCTGGCATCCATAGGTGCGGAGCTTTTCCAACGTCTCGGGGAGGGCTACGCCGACCTCCGCTCCCCGCACCGAGAGGAATCGCTTCACCTCCGCCAGGCTGTCGGATTGCAGTTGCAGGCTGTAGGCTCCGGTTGCCACGAACTCCACCATTTCCTGCTGAAAGTCGGCAAGAGAAGCCTCCCCTCGCGGTGCTCCGGGTCGTTGACCTCCCAACGCCGGAGAATTCGCACCACTGTCCCGCATTGTGCTCCACCACCAGGCGGATGTCCCAATCGCCAGCACCAAGGCCGCGGCAGCAGCACAGGCGGAAGGCATTCGCCACCAGGGCACCAACACGATTCTCGGAGCCGCCAGGATGCGTTCGCGAAGTCCCATGGGCGGGGAAACCTCGCGAAGACGCTCCCGCACCAACCTGTCCGTCGCCAGTTCCTGCTCCAGCCAGGCCATCAGTGCCGGGTCGTGGGCGGCCAGTTCCAACGCTTCCGCCAGATGAGAATCCCCGTCCCCCATTTCACCGAGACGGTAGGCAAGGAGGATGTGTTGGGCCTGTTCTCGATTCATGGCTTCAATGATTCTGCTGGGGGATTCGAAGGATCCGTGGCCGGTCTCCGAGATCCTGGTGGGCCTTGTCGCGCAGCGCCCTTTTCATCTGCGCTTTGCCCCGTGACAGGCGGGACATGACGGTACCAATCGGGATTGCGAGGATCTCGGCGATCTCCTGGTACGAAAAGTCCTCGAGAAAGAAAAGGGCCAGTGGCGCCCGGAATGGTTCGTCCAGATGGCCGAGGGCGTCCATGACCGTCGCGCCATCCAGGGTCTCGATCACTCGGGGCCCGACGGAGGGCAACTCCCCCTCGGAGGCGTCCAGCGAGGCGTGCGGAAACCGGATGGCGCGGCGGCGTTGCCCATTGTACTCGCGAAAGACGGTGGTCATCAGCCACGACTTGGTCTGCCCCACCTCGCGGATCTGTCCCCCCTTCTGTGCGAAGCGAAGGAAAGTCTCCTGGGTCAGATCGGCGGCATCGGCCGACTGACGCGCGAGGCTCAGGGCAAAGCGGTAGACGTCCGCGTAATAGCGGTTCACGACCGACTCGAAATCAGAAGGGGGCTCGTTCACCACCTGGATGGACGGACGACCGCCGCACGATGGCAGACCGAACGTTCCATCGCCAGCACCCTCGTCACGGCGCAATGGCGTCCCTTCCGTCAAGGCGCTCACCATTTCGGGTCTGTTGGCTGACGTTCCAACCTTATGCCGCGTTACGGCGGAATCGCATGAAGAGGCCAGCCCCCAAGGCGCCCACCAGAATTCCGCCAGAGAGAACGGTTGATCCCTCCGGGACGGGTGTCACCGTGATCCGCACAACCTGATATCCCGGCGCGAGGAAGTCGGCGTTCTCGAACGAAAAGCCCGCGAACGAGCCGTCGAGAATCCCGCCGCTTCCGGCGAGTCGGAAGCCCGGATGAAGTTCGACGATCCCTCCCTCAATCAATCCGGTGTCGGGCGAAGCCTGGCCCAGGAAGGCCGTGTTCATGGGTAGCTCATCATTCACCTCTGTTCCGGCATCGAGGATCATCGATCCGACAAGGATAAAGTCTGCCCCGATGAAGGCACCGGTTCCGTCAAACACGGGGACCGCCAACGGATTCCCATTGGCAATGAACGCGTCGTTGCTGGGAATCACCATGGATGCGTAGCTGAAGTAGCGATTCTGGGGGGATGACGCATCCAGCGAAAAGTCCTTCGACGTGCGCGCACCAGGCGCAAAGGGTGGAAATAGGCCGCTCACAATCGTTGCGTCCACAATCCCCGCGCCGCTGGCCGCGAAGGCGGCACTCAGCGGTCCCGTGGTGCCATCCTCGGCGAGCCGCTCGAGCGCCGCACTCGCCGGCGCTCCGCGATCGTAGAGATCGAATGTTCCGTCGTGGAACCCAACCCAGACCGGTGTTAGCAGCGTGCCGCCGTTGGGAGCGAGGCTTTCGATGGTGACCCGTACATCAAAGGCGTCGGCATGGAGAGCGGGCAGAAGGGTGAGGACCGTTCCCGCCAGGGCGGGAGAAAATTTCAGGAAACGAGCACAGGCGGGAAGCATTTTCATGTTCGGGTCGGGACGGCGCCATTCGATCTCCTCAGGGCAGCGCGCGCCAGGGGGCTCGCCTTGTGTGGACTGCCAGGGATACCACGACTCGTCCCGTCCTGCATAAGAGGCGGCAGTCGACGCCTTATTCCCCGAGCCCCTGGCCCACCCTAAGGCTCTAAGGCAACACCCGAACGTCGCTGCCGATTTCCCGAAGACGCACATGCACCAGGGAAAAGAGCCGGCGCGCCCGTACCGTGACCTCGGTATGCCGGAGGTACCAAACCCCGTGTGGGCTCCGGTCCCGATCGAGGTGCAGCCGGAGCGATTCGAGGCTGCCCAACATTCCGCCCCAAAGCCTCAGCGTTCCGTCCGTCCGCACGTCCGCCCGCACGATTTCGTCCTCGTCCATCGCGACCCAGATTCTTCCCCGCAACAGGTTGATCACCCGGTCGATGAGCCGATCCTCTGGCAGCGCCCCGGCACGAGGGCCAAAGTCCAGCACGATGCAGTCCCGGTCCCGGATCCGTTCCCGGCCAACCGCCGTGTAGGCGAACCGCTCCATGAGCCGCTCGTTGACCAAATGGTCCATGCGGTCCATGACCGATCCACCGCGCCCGCCTGCATACGTGTCACGCCAGCGCTTTTCCTTCTCGCTCAGGACGCCGCTTTCCGTGTCGGTCAAGCTCCGGCCATCGACGGCGACGAGGCGGTTGTGGGTCATCCCCTGGCGCAACGTGACCTCGTAAATCTTCTCTTTGGCACGGCGGACGGCTCCCGCCGAATCGAGGGTCTCGTACATCGACACGCTCTTGTAGACGTAGACCGGGGCATTGGTGTCCTGCGCCACCGCCCGGGCGCGCTCGACGAGCCGCCGCAACAAAGCCGGAACATCCACATCGGCGACGGGGGCGTGTTCCGCCTGAACGCACGCCGTCGCCAGCCACCAAGCCACGAATCCGATGCGCCATGGGCTCAACACGATTCGAAGGGTGAATCCGGAAGGACTCCCGGGCAAGCGGGTGACCGGAAGTTGTTTCCGGTGGAAAAAGGGCTCGCGGTTCCCTCCGGCTTCGATCCAGGAGTTTCGTCCAGCATACCTGTGGTCCTGCGCATCGATCCCTTTGGACCCCACGCCCTCATGGCGACTCACCTGCGGCGATTCCCATTCTGACCCGGCTTCGCGAGTTTTATCCACGGTGAGAGTCGGGCATCGAGCGTTGATGGTGTCGTCCACACTTTGCGCCGAGGACCTCGTCGATGCTTTCGCCCAGGGCGGACACACACCGCCGCACTTGGACGGGCGTCATGCAGTAGGGTGGCATGAGGACGATGACGTTCCCGATCGGCCGTGTGAGGACGCCACGCCGCGCCATCGCCTCGCACACACGGAGTCCCACGCGCTCGCGAAGGTTGAACGACGCCCGAGTCCGCCAATCGCGAACCAGCTCGATGCCGGCCACGAGTCCCGCCTGACGGATGTCGCCCACGGCCGGCCATTGCCAAAGTTCCTCCAGCGCGCCAGCCAGGACGCCTTCGAGACGGCGCCGGTCACGCACACCTTTCGGGTCCTTCAGCAATTCGAGGCTGGCAAGCGACGCGGCGGCTCCG
>JBBQIU010000383.1:0-4392 GCA_038325245.1 Verrucomicrobiota bacterium | reverse complement strand
AGGGTGGGAATGACGTAGCGTTCGTCACCGACCTTGACGATGAGGCCGTCGATGATGGCGAGAGTGAGGGGAAGAGTGAGTTTGAACTTGGTGCCGCGACCCTGGGCGGACTCGATGTCGATGCATCCGCGAAGCCTTTCCATGTTGCGCCGGACAACGTCGAGACCCACGCCGCGGCCGGACAGGTCGGTGACTTTATCGGCGGTGGAGAAGCCGGCAGCCATGACGAAGGCGAAGATCTGCGATTCGGTGTGGTTGGCCGTGGCGGTGGTGAGTCCGCGTTCGATGGCTTTCCGGAGAATACGTTCCTGGTTGAGGCCGGCGCCGTCATCCTCGATCTCGACGATGATACTGCCGCCCTGATGGAAAGCGCGAAGGGTGAGGGTGCCGAGAGGCGGTTTCCCGGAAGCGTGGCGCGCCTCGGGGCCTTCGATGCCGTGATCCAGGGAGTTCCGAACCATGTGCATCAGCGGGTCGGCGAGTTCCTCGACGAGACTGCGATCCAGTTCGGTGTCTTCGCCTTCGGTGACGAACTGGACCTTCTTGCCGCACTTGGCGGAGACGTCGCGTACGACGCGCGCCATTTTCTGGAAGAGGCTCCGGATGGGGACCATGCGCAGCGACATGCTGACGCGCTGGAGTTCCCGGGTGATGCGGCCGAGTTGGGCGACGTTCCGAGCGGACTGAGGATTGAGACTGGCGAGTTGATACAGACTCTCCCCGACGAGGGATTGGGCGATGACCATCTCGCCAACGAGATCCAGAAGGGAGTCAAGCTTCCCGGTGTCGACCTTGATCATGGCCCCGAGGTCGGTGCTCTTGGCCGGAGAGGTTCCATCAGGAGTGAATGCGGGTCGGGGAATGGCTGGCGCATCTGGTGCGGGGGCGCTTGCGGTGTCAGGGCTGGGGCTGGGCTTGGAAGCCTGGGTCAACGCGGCTTCGCCGGGGGGGTCCGGAAAGAGAGGGAAAGGAGCTGGGGAAGGATTGGCAGCGATTTCGAGAGGAAACGGGGGTAGGGGCTCCGTGGATCTCGGATTCGTTGGCGTCCTGGCTTGCCCGCCCTTGGGCGCGCTCGATTCGGCATGTTCGATGGCCTCCGCCACCCGGGCCCTTAGATGGGCGATGGGGATGCAGATCGGGGACGTGGCGCGCGAGCCATTCAGTTGTCCGTCGATCTCATCAATGAACTGCTTCAAGACGTCGCCACCGTGCAGGATCAACTCGATCACCGTGGCGTCAATGATCAGACGGTGTTGTCGGGCGAGGTCGAGGAGGGATTCGAGAACGTGGGCGAGTCGGTTGATCGGAATGAGATTGAGAAACCCGGCGCCACCCTTGAACGAATGAAACGCCCGAAAGACGGTGTTCAGGGTCTCGGCATCGAATGGCTGATGTTCCAGCACCAGAACGCCCTGTTCGATGTTGTCGAGGTGCTCGCGTGACTCGGTGATGAACTCCCGCAGCAGGGACCCGTCGTCGGCGGCGTTGAGCAGGATGGGAAGGCTGGCGTCATCGGTGGCTTCGTCGGCGGGAGTGGAGGGAGGCGCGGGCGGAGTCGCGGAGTCGCGTGAGTTGTCGGGGGAGGAGGTTGGGTCCTGGGCGGTCCGGGTGAGGGATTGGATGCGCAGGAGGAGCGCGTGGAGCCATTCCACGTCGGTGGCGAGGAAGGCGCTTCCGGACTCGACGATCTGGAGCATACGGTTCCAGGCCTCGGCGCAAAGGGCGGCGAGGTCGGCGAGGCAGGGTTGACCGGTGGCGAGGTCGCGAATGTTGCCGATCAAGTCGAGGATGGGGAACTGGCCCTGGGTGGACTCGGCCTGGGCAGTGACGATTTCCATGCCGAGGGCGTCCAGCAGTCCGGGGAGCCGATCAGGAGTGTTCATGTTGTTTGATGCGAGTGGAGCAAGAGGCTCCGGCCCGCGTCCGAAGGGAAGCGGGCCTTGGAGGTGGTCTTCCCGGAGGACAACGGGCCCTTATGGTGAGGTCTATCGGCGAGAACCGACTGAATCTGAAGGGGGGTTACAGAAGCAATCCGTGGTTGGGACGGCCAGGGGTGGTTGCGAACAAGGGGAGGAAGGACGGTGGCTTGGGGCGAAGGGTGAGGGGAGGTACTGAGAAGTCACGTAAGTCCGATAAACCAGTGAATTCGACTATGAGAATTTGCGGGAGAGGAATGGTTCCACAGATTCCGAATGAATTGTCGCGGGACATGAGGAGCAGGCGTCCGTACGATGACGTTACCGATCGGATGGCAGGATAGTGAGTATGGGTGGGATTCGCCGGCCGGACGGAGGGTTGGAGGACGACAATGCCTAAGATTCCGAGGAGTGAGACGGTGATGGTGAATGGAGGAGACGATGCGCCCGAAGCGGGGATGGAATCGGGATCGGAAGCGGCGCTCATGGTTTCGCGGGACTGGCTGGACGGGGGCGTGGCGGTTTTGGATGTGGCAGGCCGGGTGGAGACGATGAATCCGGCGATGCGGGCATGGATGGGGAAGGAAGTGGGGGCGGGAGAGGGGACGTATTGGGGGATGTTACGGGAGCGTTGCCAGGACTGGAGGGGAGTGGCGGACCGGATGGAGAGCGGCAAGGAGGCGTTCGAGACACAGGAGTTGGGAATGAGGGCAGGGGAGGAAGGGAGTTCCTGGTACAGCCTGGAAG
Organism: Verrucomicrobiota bacterium; assembly: GCA_038325245.1. GTDB lineage: Bacteria > Verrucomicrobiota > Verrucomicrobiia > Limisphaerales > CAIMTB01 > CAIMTB01. The sequence goes on along the minus strand of JBBQIU010000383.1, from coordinate 1,729 downwards.
TGGCGCGACATTCGACGGGCAGCTATGTCCGATTAGGTTCGATCCTGCCGCCGGCGCGGGAATTGCCGGAGGCGGGTTGGGGGCGGCAGATGGAAGGGGCGTTGGCCGGGCGGGAGATGTTTGTGCGGCTGCTGAGGGCGGAGACGCAACTGGAGAAGTTGTCGCAGCATTGGCTTGGCGTGATCTTCAGTCAGCGGCCGGATTACTCCTTCGGGTATGTGAGCGGGCGGATGGAGGAGTTGACGGGATTGTCACTGGAGGCGTGGCGGCAGCAGCCGTGGAGATTCTGGGATGTGGTGCATGAGGCGGACGCGGTGGAATTGCAGCATCAGTTCGCGAAGGCGGCGCAGGCAGGGCAGACACTGACATCGACATTCCGGGTGCGGAACGTGGTGTCGGGGAGGGTGAGTTACGTGCTGGAACATCGGAAGCCGGTGGTGAGCCGGGGTGGGGTGGTGCTTGGGTATGAGGGTGTTTGGCTGGACGTGTCGCGCCAAACTCTGGCGGAGAAGCGTCTGACGTCGGCAGCGTGGAAGGAGACCCTGGCGGTCGTGACGATGGGGTTGGCGCACGACTTCAGCAACGTGATGGCGGGCATCCATTCGTTGAGCGAGTCGTTCCACAACGAACTGGAGGCATCCCACCCTTTCTATGAGGGGATGGGACTGATCAAGAAGAGCGCGCTGCAGGCGAGCCAGTTGGTGCATCGGATTGTGAACCTTCACCTCGGGAAGCCAGGAGAGCGGATCTACCACGACCTGAACCACATCGTGAATGAGTTGCTGGAACTCGTGCGAAAGGTGATTCCGAGGCGGATTGAGATCGTCAGCGAACTGTCGTCGGAGTCGTTGCCGGTTTACGTGGATGCGTTTGAATTCCGGCAGGTCATCATCAACCTGGCTTTGAACGCTTCAGATGCGATGCCGGAGCGAGGGCGTTTGATCTTCCGGACGACCCGCGCCTTGAAGGCGCCGCCCGCCTTGCGCATGCGGGGAACCGTCGGCCGGTATCCGTGCGCGGTGTTGTCGGTGGTAGATAGCGGTACGGGAATCAAGCCGGCCCATCTGGAGTTGATTTTCGATCCCTTCTTCACGACGAAGTCAGGAAGCAAGGGATCGGGGCTGGGACTCTACAACGCATGCCTGTTCGCGGAAAAGCACCATGGCGCGATCGGGGTGGAATCGGAAGAGGGACGGGGTTCGGAGTTTCATGTGTATCTTCCGGAAGCTGATTTTTCGGAGACGGAGAGGGAAGTGGAGGAAGGGGGTCCGTCGAAGCGTCTGGGAATCATCCTTTGCGGTAAGTCCGGGCCCTGGCTGGACGGAGAGGCCGAGGAGTTGCGGACGGACGGATACCAGGTGGCGACGGCGGACGGATCGAACCGGGTGTTGGAGATTCTGGGCGCGAAGGACTACGACTATCTCGGGGTGATGTTGCTGGTGGATAGCGACAGTCTGACCATGGAACTCGATCTGGCGGCGTGGCGGCGGGAGCGTCCGGGATTGAAGGTGATCCTGCGGGCGGTGGGACGAGGCGGGGATGAATTGGACGCGGGGATGGTGAAATCGGCGGATCTGGTGATGACTCCGGAGTTGTCCCGCACAGACCTGTTGGCGACTCTGCGGCGGACGCTGACCCTCTGATGACCATGAAGTTGCCGCCATCCAACGTGGAAGATTCGGAGATGCGCCGCCTTCTCGTGGTGGACGATGAGGAGATCGTGCTTGTG
>JBBQIU010000382.1:0-4397 GCA_038325245.1 Verrucomicrobiota bacterium | reverse complement strand
CGAAAAACCACTCTGCCTCACCCGCGAAGAACTCGCCGGCATCGACGAGGCCATGACCCGGACCCAGGGTTCGGTGCAGGTCGGGTTCAACCGGCGCTTCGCCCCGGCCGCGACGGAACTCAAGCGCGTGATCGACGCCGCACCCGGACCCAAGACCGCCAGCTTCCGGGTTATGGCCGGCAAACTGGATCCGTCCCATTGGTACGCCAACGCCGCCGAGAGCGGCGGCCGCGTCCTCGGCGAGGCCTGCCACTTTCTCGACTTTTTCTGCTTCCTCTTCGGCTCCGCGCCGGTCCGCGTCGCCGCGCAGACGGTCTGGCCGGCCGCCGGCCGGACGCCGTTCCCCGACAGTGTCACCGCCCAGGTCGAGTTCGCGGATGGTTCGAGCGGCCAACTGGTTTATACGGCGGAGGGGGATTCGACGTGGCCGAAGGAGGTTTGCACGGTCTACGGCGCAGGCTTCGTCGCAGAGATTGAGAACTTCCAGGAACTCGTGATTCATCGGGGCCGAAAGGCCGTGAAGCAGTCGTTCCACGGCAAGGGCCACAAGGAACAGATGGCCGCGTGGTCCCGGTACCTGCGCGCCGAGGCCGCACATCCACTTCCCTACGCCGAATCGCGCCAGAGCATGCTACTCACCTTCGCAACCCTCGACGCGATCCGGAACGGCGGTGCCGTATCCGTCGGCTGATGTCACCATTCACTGACCACTTTCCACTGACCACTGACACGCTCCTGAAAACCCCCGAAGACGCTCCCGCCCGTCCCCAACCCCCTCACCTCCCAATCAGCCCCGCCAGCCGGTCGGCGAGCCTTCGGGCCACCCACTCGTTGCCCTTCACGTTCAGATGCACGGGATCAGCGTCGAGATAGTAGCTGTCGGCGTCCTTCTTCAGGTCGTCCGTGAAATCGATGAAGGGCACGCCCAACCGTTCGCAAATCTCCCGCTTCGCCTTCTGCACGTTCGTCACCGTGCCCGCCTTCAGGTCGTAGAGAATCGGAATGAAGATCACGACTGGACGCACGCCCTTTGACTTCGCCAGCGCGCAGAACTCTTCAATCGCTTTTTTGAAGAACGCGTCCGGATCGGATTTCTGCGCCTCCTTGAAGAGTTGGTCCTGCTTTGGATCCACCGGGATGAACCGCGTGCGCGCCTGCTGATAGAAGTTCTCCAGTTGAACCTCGATCAACCAGTGGTAGATCGCCGACCGCCGCAACAGGTTCTTCAACCGCACCCGGGAAAGCATCTGCCGGACGAAGGCGGGATCACTGTCTTCCGAGAACTGCGTCCAAAGATTCGCATCCGCCAGGATCACGAAGTCGGGTTCGAACGCCAGACCGTAGTCCTGCAGGTACAGCTTGATCTGCGGATAAGACCAGGCATTCACGCCGCCATTGATCACCTCGATCCGACGCCCCTCCGGCGCCATGCCCTTCAGGAACGCCTCCATCCGCGCCGAATAGGTTTCCTCCTCCGACAACCCCCATCCGAACGTCTTCGAATCCCCCAGCGACAGAATGCGAACCGTCCCCGCCGGCTTCGGCACGTCGAACTCCGGCCCGCGCGTTCCGCGCGAATTAATGCGGACCGGCTTGTTGCCGACCTTGGTGAAGCACTCCTGATTGGGTTTCAACCGCCAGAAAAGCTTCGGGTCCGGCTCGTAAATCTCGACGTTGCCGAACCCGGCCAGGCTCAACACCACCTCCGCGGCCAGGAGAAACACCGCCAGGCTTCCTGCCGCCAAGGCGAGCTTCGGCAGCAACCGGCCCCGCCGCCGGACCGGCTGGGACGGGGACGGGGACGGGGACGGATCGGAAAGAGTGAGAGGGGGTACGGAACTCATGCGAATGCAGCGCTTGAATGGTCGGGGAGTATCCGCAGGGTCGCCCCCACCCGTGCAAGCCTGACGAACCCGCCGTTCATCCACTGGTTTTTTAAACAACCCAGGGATGCCTGCTCGAACCCCAGGACGCGTCCTTCAATACGGAAAACCGATTGCGGAGGAAGGGGATGATGGATTCCCAGGAGTACGCCTCGCCCGTTTTTTCGCCCTTCGGTTGGATGGGTGGACCTGGGAAGGCGATCCCGTCCTTCCAAGTCTCTGCGTTCCCTGCGTTCTTTGTGGCAAATCCCTCCCCGTCCGGCGCTCATGTCCGTCGCCTTCACGTGGGCCTGGAGGCCTGCCCGTTTGGACTTAGGCCACAGGGAACGCAGAGAGCGCAGAGAAGGAACCTGGTTTTCGCCAAACCCCTTCAGGTTCTGGACCTCTGATTCTCGAAGGGCGCGTCCTGCTCGAACCCGCCCAACGCGGACTTTCCATTGTGACGTTGCCTACCAGCCTGATAGCGTCCGCGCCCCATGGATGAGGAGCGTTGGGACGACTGGTTGGAACGTGCGATCCTGGGCCTCGTCATCGGGGCCCTCGGTTTTGCCGTGCTCGCATTCGGCGGCGTCCGCATCCAGGACTTCCTGATCGTTGAGGCGCTCGTCGCCGCCGCCGCCTTCGTCTGGCTGATCCGGATCTGGACGGTTCGGAGCCATCGGCTGCTCTGGACCCCAGCCTGTTGGGGCGTGCTCGCCTTCGCCGGTTGGGCTGCGTGGCGCACCTCGGAAGCCGACGTGGCGTACGTCGCGTGGGGAGAACTGCTCCGAATTCTCACCTACACCGCGCTCTTCTTCATCGTGGTCAACAACCTACACCGCCAGAGCATTGCCCAGGGACTGACCTGGTTCATGGTGGGACTCGCCACCCTCCTGTGCTTCTACGGCGCCTGGCAGTTCGCTTCCTCCAGCAACACCGTCTGGGGACTCGACCGCGGCGAAGGCTACTCGCACCGCGCCTCAGGCTCCTACGTCTGCCCCAATCACTTCGCTGGCCTCCTGGAAATGCTCATCCCGGTCGCCCTCGCCATCGTCGTCGCAGGCCGTATCAAGCCCGTGGGAAGAATCCTGCTCGGCTACTCCGCACTCGCCATGCTCGCCGGCCTGGCCCTCACGCTTTCCCGCGGCGGTTGGGTGGCCGGCGCCGCCGGCATGATCTTCGTCCTCGTCGCCCTCGCGCGCCACCGGGATTACCGGTGGTCGGCCCTGATCGCCCTCGCCCTCTTCCTCACTGTCGGAGGCGCCGCCGCCATGCGAACCCGTTCGCTTCAGCAACGGCTCCGGGCCGCCGACGACTTCAACCCGCAAGCCCGGAACACGCGCCCCATGATTTGGACCGCGGCGATCGCCATGTGGCGCGATCACCCCTGGCTCGGGGTCGGCCCGGCCCATTTTTCCGAGCGCTTCAAGCAATACCGGACCCACTGGGCCTACGCTGAACCCGAACGCGCCCACAACGACTACCTCGATTGCCTCGCCGACTGGGGCGTTGCCGGCGCCGCCATTCTGGGCACCACATGGATCCTCCTGGCGGTGGGCGGACTCCGGACCCTCCGGCAGGTCCGGCGGGACCCGGGCAATATCGAGGCCAAACGCAGCAGCCGTTACGCCTTTGTCTTGGGCACGCTTTGCGGACTTGGCGCGCTCCTCGTCCACAGCTTCACCGACTTCAATTTTCACATCCCCGCCAATGCGCTCGTCGCCGTGACCCTCCTGGCCCTGCTCACCGGGTACACGCGTTACGCGACCGACGACGGCTGGATTGGGTCCAAGGTTCCCTGGCGCCCGTTGATCAGCGTCCTCATCCTCGCAATGGGCGTCGTTCTCGCCTGGGATGTCCGCCATCGCGGCCAGGAGACGGCCCACTTCCTCCGCGGCCGCACGCTGCGCGACGGTTCCATCGAACAAATCGAAGCCTTTCTCGAGGCATGGAAGGTCGAGCCCCGAAATGCGATCACCGCGCTCTACCTCGGCGAAGCCTACCGTGTCCGAAGCTGGGCGGGCGCCGACGGCTTTGAGAAGCTCGCCGAAGAGGCCCACGGATGGTTCCAACGGGCCGCCCTGCTGAACCCGTTCAACCCGATCCCCTTCTTCCGGTCCGGAATGTGCCTCGATTGGATCGGTCGCCACGACGAAGCGGCCCCGTTCTACGATCAGGCTGTCAAGGTGGACCCCGAGGGTCGGATCACCAGTTTTCACGTGGGCTGGCACCACCTCCAGCGGCGGGATCCGGCGGCGGCCCGGGAATGGTTCATCAAATCGATACAACAGGGCTATCCACCCTACGCGCCCGCCGAGACCTACCTCCGTTTGCTCGATCGTCAGACTCCCGCCCCGCCGACACCATCAGGTTCGCCGCCGTGACGAGGGTCGTGGGATTTTGCCACGGAGGCACGGAGCAGGAAGGGGATGGATGTCAGCCGTGATGCGCTTCGTGGACAGGAACGTTTTCCTAGAATCGGAGACGTATTCCCAATCCCGAAGGGATTGCGTCCCAAAGCCCAGGGTTGCGAGG
>JBBQIU010000381.1:0-4404 GCA_038325245.1 Verrucomicrobiota bacterium | reverse complement strand
CCGGCCGGGCGAGCAATGGCCGGTTGTCGCTCTACGATGCGTCGAACAAGCGATCTTTCATCACGGCCGATGAATGGGTGCGGGAGGTTGCGTCCGACGCGGCTCGTTCCGACGCGATCGTTCAGGCGGCGTCGGCGGTGTACACGCCGGAAAACGGGTTTACCCTGCACGGAGTCCACTGGGGTGACCAGGTTGATTTCAATCACACTTATGCGAACGTGAGCAAGTGGGGCGTGCACTACCTCGGCTTCGTCGACGCGCTGATCAATGTCCATCTCCTGAAGCGCGAGCCCGCGACCGCGGCCGCGTTCGAGCGAATTTTCAACCAATGGTATGAACAGCTGGATCGCGTGGAGAACGAGAAAGTCATCAACGTGACCAACGGGTACGACTTCATCTGGTACGAGCTTGGCCTCTCCAACCGGACGGAACGATTGATCAATGCACAGCGAACGTTCGTTCAGCAGCTCTCGCCCGAGAGCAACAAGCGCATGCTGAAAAATATCCTCGGTTCGGCCCGCTGGCTCGAGCAATGCCTGACGAAAACTCCGTTTCATCCCTATAACTGGCAGACCCACACCGCGCACACGCTGTCCTACGCCGCGCTCGCCTTCCCGGAGTTCGCGGAGTCCGGCCAGTGGCTGGACCATGGCAGGAAAAACATGATCGAGCATCTGGAAAAGGACATCCTCGACGACGGAGGCTACGTTGAGCGGACCACCAGCTATGCCTCGTACATGTTCTCGGTGTTTTACCGGTACATGCTGATGCACCAGTACTTCAATGACGACCGTTCGCTCCTCGACCGGTATCTAGGCCGGCTGGAGAAGTTCATCGAGTTCTATGTCCTGACAAACACCCCGGTTGGCGTGAATGTGCCCTTCAACGATGCTTCCCGGAGCAAGGACCTGGTTCCGTTGTTCACCGAAATGGGCCGGTTTTTCGGTCGGGGGGATTTCGTTGGCGCGGTCCGGCATGAGATCGCTGCGGATTCGCTCGCCGCGTTGCCGCTCAAGGTCACGGAACCCAAGGTCAGGTCTGTGGACTTCCCTGACTCGCGCTTTGTGGTCATGCGGGATTCTTGGAACCCCCGATCGTACTTCATGATGGTCAACTACGGCGACTTCCAGAACCACAGCCACTACGACCAACTGGCTTTTGAGATCTACGCCAACGGGCGGCCGATCGCGTTGGACGCGGGCCTCGGCAAACTGGGTTACCTTGATCCGGGGCATGTCTCGTGGAACAAGCACCCCCTGGCGCACAACATGTTGACGATCAATCAGGCGGTGCCCGAGAAACTGAACCAACCGGGTTATGACAAAATCTGGTCACCCCAGCAGCAAACCGAGTTTTTCGCCGCCACCCATGACGGTTACCTGCGCTACCAAATGGCCCGGCACCGGCGGCACATTGTGTTTTCCAAGGCCGAGTACTGGCTGATCATCGATGAAGTGGATACACGTGGGAGCGGCCAGGAGATGGACTTCAATCTCCACACGCCGGACTCGATGCGTGAGATCGCGGATGGTTATGGTTCGATCGAGGATTCCGGTTTCGTCCTCAAGCACGACCGTCGCGCGGCGGATCGGATCACGAAAATCAAGTCCTCGGGCAACGCGACCCTTGGCGGATTGCCGAACGAGCCCTCGCACCGGGACATTGACTGGCTGGTGTTTCGCCAGCGGTTGGCGGGCGATCGCCGGACCGATCGAATGGCAACATTGATTTATCCGTATGCCGCCCGTGGCGCGATCGATCCGGCTTCCATCGCGGTGGAACGGCTGGACTTGCCCGACGATGCGACGATGGGCTATCGGGTTCTGGCGGGCGGCCGCGAGGACCTCATCCTCGTGTCCGACGGAAAATTCAGGCGATTCACCGATGCGATCGAAGGCGACTTCAAATATGCGCGCATCCGCACGACTGACGGTGTGATGGATTACGCCGGGTTTGTTGATGTGGGGAGAATTCGGATCCAAGGCGTCCCGGACGTCCGTTTTCCGGCCAAGCGGGACCACGAGTACAAAAAAGAATAGGGGGCGGGCTCGCCTGATTCCTCATGGCCTGGAGCGAGTTGTGAAGGGGGTCCCTTGGGTGTTTTTCCCTGCCCATCTCCGGACTATTCCCCGAAATGCATCGAAGGCCTTGGGATGAAATCAATCGCGCCGATACGCTTTGTCATCACCACCATGTCATCCCCTACCCAACAAATCGTTCCTTTTCCCTCCGGCTCGCAACTCCCTGCGAGCGACGCAGAGCTTGAGGCGTCTCTGACTCCGGTCCTGGTCTACGTCGACGACACCGATCTTCGTCGATGGTATGGTGCGGCGAAGATCTCCACCCGCGCCTGTGACAATCAACGCGAACAATTTAACGGTTGGATCGTCGAGGCGCTCAACCTGTACGCGGGTGCACGATCGAGTGCGGGTTGACGCGAGCGGTTTCGAGCCTGCGTCGATGGACCGCGAACTTATCGCACGACTTATGGTCGTGCGAAGAGAATGCAAATCGGGGCGGGCACATTGATCACGCCCTTGGTCTGGTAGGTCAGTTCACCGGTCTTTGGGTCAACTTTGTGCACCGAGACCGTGTTGGAGTCCGCTCCCGCCGCGAGCAACCAGTCCCCTGCGGGCGCGAGATTGATGTTGCGTGGGAAGGCGCCGCGGATCGGTTGGACTTGAATCACCTTCAGGGCGGACGTCGCCGGGTCGGCCCGGTAAACCGTCACCGTGTCGTGTCCGCGATTGGAGGAGTAGACAAAACGTCCGTCACGACTTACCAGAATTTCGGCGGCGGAGTTGAAGGCCTCCTTTGATTTGGCGGCCTCGCTGAGGGCGGGCACGGTGGCGAGGAGTCGGGTGGTACCCTTGGCGGCGTCCCAGGCGAAGGAAGTGACCGACAGGCTCAGTTCGTTGAGCAGGTAAATGAATTTGCCGTCGGGGGAGAAACGCAGGTGACGCGGACCGCCACCGGGTACTGACGCGGCGAATCCGTGACGCTCGAGAGAAGGAACCTGCAGGTTGATCCGGTAGATCACGATGCCATCCAAGCCCAAGTCGGGGACCAGGGCGAATTTGCCATCGGACGAAAATCCGCACCAGTGCGGGTGGGGTGAGTCCTGACGCCCCTTGACCACGCGCGAGCCACCCTCGTGCCGCGTGAGGGTGGCCGCTCCCAAACGGCCCGCTTCATCCAAAGGAAAGAGGGCAACTGAACCGCCACCATATTGAGCGGTAAGGAGAAATTTTCCGGATGGATGCACCGCCAGATGCGCTCCGCCGCCATTCCCGGTGGGTGCGGTGTTGATCGGTTCCAAGGAGCCCTTCGGGCCGATGCGGTATCCGATGGCGCCAGGACCGCCGGGAAAGTTCGCGACCGCATAAAGTTTGTCGCCCGCAGGATGGAGCGCGAGGAACCCGGGGGAGCCGATCTCGGCGGCCAGCTCGGCGGGTGTCAGTTTGCCGGTGGCGGTGTCGAAATCCGCGCGATAGATTCCCTTGGCACCCGGGCCGCCCGTTCCGAAGTAGACGGGATAGATTTCCGCCGTCAGAGGGACCGCGAAGCCGAACAAGGCGAGCAGCAGTAATAAGGAGGGAACCCGGGGATGGAGCTTCATGGAGCATGGCTTAGCACGCCGTCCCATGCAGCGCCAAGCAGGATTGGTCGCGGGCTGCCGGGACCGTGGTTGGATCCGTGGGCAGAAGGAGAGGGCGTACACTTCCGGACAAACCCGCGGATCCGATGCTTGATCGGCGATTGGAAACGGGGTTGGCAGCGGACCGGACGGCCCTCAGCGTCACGAATTGCCATCATGACTCCTCCCCTCCGCGATCTTTACGGCCTGACCCGCGAGGAAGTATTCGCCCTGGTGGTTTCGTGGGGATTTTCCCCGGTGCATGCGGCACGGCTCTGGAATTACCTCTATTGGGAGTTGGTGGACAGCTTTGACGCGATGGCCGAGGTGCCGCCCAAGGTGAGCGCGCGACTGGTCGCGGAAACACGGTTGGGCGTGCTGCCGACGGCACTGGCGACTGACTCGAACGATGGTTTCACCCGGAAATTTCTTCTCACACTGCCGGATCAGCGGCAGATCGAGACGGTGCTGATGCGCTTCACGGGTCGTGTGACCGCGTGTGTCAGCACTCAGGCGGGTTGTGCGATGGGCTGTGTGTTTTGTGCCACCGGGCAGATGGGTTTCACCCGCCACCTGACTGCAGGTGAAATCGTCGCCCAGATGGTGCACGTGGCGCGCGCGCTGCGACGGGCGGGCGAGTCGCGGCTGCGCAACATCGTGCTGATGGGCATGGGTGAACCCTTGCACAATTACGACGCGACGATGCGCGCGCTGGTGATTGCGCGGGATTCGTCGGGATTGTCGCTGGGTGCGGAGCGCATCACCCT
>JBBQIU010000380.1:0-4411 GCA_038325245.1 Verrucomicrobiota bacterium | reverse complement strand
CATGTCGACGGTCTCGACACACCCGTCGCCCCGGGTTCGACCGTGGGTGGCTGCATGCTGGTCAATTGCCTGAAAGCCGAAATCGCCTTGCGCCTGACCAACGCCGGTTTTCCCCCCAGGGTTCTCACGGCCGGCGCCCTCATTGGAAAGGAACGGGCCACTGCGCTCTTCGAGGCCGCTTACGACGAACACGGACGCCGCCTGGCCCGCCTCTATCAACACCTCGGCGACGCGCCGTCGGCCGGCAAACCTCAAACGCCGCCAATGCCCGAAGGCGGACACGGCCCCCATTGATCGAGACAATTTAACCCACCTCGGCCTCACCCCTCCTCATCATGACCAGCCCATCGATTTTCCTCCGGCGGATCGAACTGCAGAACTACATGAGCATCGCCAAGTGTTCCGTAAAGCTGCAGTCACTGAACTTCTTCGTTGGCCCGAACGGAGCGGGCAAGAGCAACTTCCTCGACGCGCTTCGCTTCACGTCCGATTGCCTGAAGACCTCGGTCGAACACGCACTTCGGGACCGTGGCGGCATCGGTGAGGTGCGGCGCCGGTCCGCAGGACATCCACGGCACTTCGGCGTGACGATCGATTGGGCACTCCCTTCTGGAATGGACGGCGAGTATTCGTTTCACATCGGTGCCAAGCCAAAGGGAACTTTCGAAGTGCTAAAGGAAACTTGCGTCGTGAATTGCGGTGGGAACCTTCCAGAGCCAACCGAAACTTACAGGATCCATTCCAGTGTAATCCGGGAATGCACCCTTGAGTCACCCCCGGCCGCCGCCGCGGACCGCTTGTTCCTCGTCGCCGCTTCCGGGCAACCGGGATTCCGCCCGCTTTACGATACCTTGCTTCGGATGGGGTTCTACAACCTGAACCCCGACGTCATCCGGGAGCTTCAGGCGCCTGATCCCGGTGAAGTCCTCGCCTCCGATGGACGGAACCTGGCCTCAGTGGTGAAGCGCCTTGGCGACTCAAAGTCTCCGGAACGTCTTCAACGCGTGGTCGAACACCTCGCCCGAGTCGTTCCTGGCATCACTGGAGTGACCCACAGATCCGTCGGCAAGAAAGAGACGATCCAGTTCCTACAACACATGGCGGGAAGCGCGAACGCGTGGCGCTTCGACGCCGAAAAAATGTCCGACGGCACGCTTCGGGCGCTCGGGGTGCTCGTGGCGTTGTATCAACCGTCTCCTTCGGATGGGCGTGACGTTCGCGTGGTCGGGATCGAGGAACCAGAAACAGCCCTTCATCCCGGTGCTGCCGCGGTGTTGCGCTCGGCCTTGTTGGAAGCGTCCGGCCATACGCAGATCCTGGTTACGAGTCATAGTCCGGACCTCTTGGACGACAAAGAGATCACCGGAACGTCCCTCATCTCGGTCGTCAGCAGGGAAGGCGACAGTGTCATCGGCCCCATCGACGAGGCCAGTCGAAGCTCCATCGAGGATCGCTTGTTCACGGCGGGAGAACTGCTACGCCTGGGTCAACTTGGCACGGACGAATCGATCGACGATCGGGCGCCTGACTTGGAACCAGATTTGTTCCCACAGCGATGAGTCTGCTCCGCATAGCCTCCATCGTCGAAGGTCATGGCGAGGTGGAAGCCGTCCCAATCCTTATTCGACGCCACGCCGATTGGGTGGGTTGGCAAGGGACGGTTGAAGTTAAACACCCCATACGAGAGCCAGCCTCGAAGATGATCCAAGAGCGCGAATTGGAGCGATGGATCGATCTGGCCATTCGCAAGCTCCGCGGGCCCGGGGGCATCTTCATCCTTCTGGATGGTCATGGCCGTTGCCCGGCCGCTCTTGGGCCTGAATTGCTTCGTCGGGTGCGAAGGTTCAGCCCAGGCGTGCCCGCTGCCGTCGTGGTCGCACATCATGAATATGAAGCTTGGTTTCTGGCTGCTGCCGAATCGCTTGCTGGCAAGCGGAGTCTACCTGCGGGATTTCCCCCGCCTCAGCGCGCTCCGGAATCGATCCAGAACTGCAAAGGATGGCTCACCGATCAAATGCCCCCGGGGAGTACTTACCGTGAGTTAGAACATCAACCGGCATTCACCGCAGCATTTGATTTCACTTTGGCCAAAAACGCGTCCCCCTCGTTTGACAAATGCCACCGAGAACTTCTGAACCTCCTTCGTCAGGTGGCCGACATCACTCCCGGGTTTCTACGCCCCAGCCAATGAAACCCCATCCGAGACCTGTCTCGTCCCTGCCGCGGCTATTCATGTCTGTATCCGGTCGGCGTTTCTTCCAGTCCCTTTGCCTCGTCTGCATGCTGCTCGCCCTCGCCACCTCTTCCACCGTCGCCGCTTCGCCATCGCCTCTGACCCCCTCCGAACTGTCCGGCGCCGCGCGCGTGGCCGGACTCGAGTTCACCGACGCCGAACACGCCCAAATGCTCGCGGGTGTCCAGCGGACGCTCGAGGCATTCATGGCACTCCGGCAACACCCGCTCCCCGACTCCGTCCCCCCCGCCCAGCGCGTCGATCCACGCCCCCCGGGGTCGAAACCCCCCACGCCCGCGCAACGGCCCTTCCGCTGGTCGCCGCCCCGGGGCGTTCGCCGACCCGATGCAGCCGACGACCTCGCCTTCCTGTCCGTCGCGGAACTCGCGGCGCTTATTCGCTCCCGGCAGGTCACCTCCGAGGAACTCACCCAACTCGCCCTCACTCGTCTCCGCCGTTTCGGTGAACCCCTCCGTTGCGTCGTCACGCTCACCGAAGAACGTGCCCTCGCCGAAGCCCGCCGCGCCGATGCCGAGATCCGCTTGGGCAAGTGGCGCGGACCGCTTCACGGGATCCCCTACGGCGCGAAAGATCTGCTCGCCACTCGCTGCATCCGCACCACCTGGGGCGTCTCGACATACTCCAACCGGGTGACGGAAGCCGATGCGACCGTCATCCAACGCCTCGCCGAAGCGGGCGCGGTGCTTGTCGCCAAACTCTCGCTCGGGGAACTCGCCATGGGCGATACGTGGTTCGGCGGTCTCACCCGCAACCCCTGGCAGCCGGACAAGGGCTCCTCGGGTTCCTCGGCCGGATCCGCCGCCGCCGTCGCCGCGGGTCTCGTCCCCTTCGCAATCGGTTCGGAAACGCTCGGTTCGATCGTCTCCCCGGCCACCGTCTGCGGCGTCACCGGACTCCGTCCTACCTTCGGCAGGGTCCCCCGAACGGGCGCGATGACACTCTGCTGGTCCCTCGATAAACTCGGCCCGCTCGCCCGGACCGCCGAGGACTGCGCCCTCGTCCTCGAAGCCATCCGCGGCGCGGATCCCGGCGATCCCTCCGCGGTTGACGCCCCGTTCGCGTTCTCCCCCAACCCGCCCCTTCGCCGCCTGCGCATCGGATTTCTTAAGGCGGACCTGGAACGTGACACTCGAAATCGCTCCAACCATGTCGCCGCCCTGGATCAGCTTCGCCAACTGGGTGCAACTCTGCGCCCGGTCCGCCTTCCCGACCTTCCCTCGGGCCCCCTCTGGCTGATCCTTCACGCCGAGGCCTCCGCCGCCTTCGACGATCTCACCCGCAGCAATCTCGATGACACCCTGGTTCAACAGGGCCCGGGCAACTGGCCCAACCTCTTCCGCTCCGCCCGCCTCATTCCTGCCGTCGAGTATCTCCAGGCCAACCGCCTCCGCCGCCAACTCATCGACGCCATGGACGAACTCTTCCGCGACCTCGATGTCCTTGTCGCCCCGGCCTGGACCGGTCAGGCCCTGCTCTTCAGCAACATGACCGGTCACCCGTGCGTCGTCGTCCCCCACGGCGACAAGACAGGCGGCGCCCCCGCCAGCCTTTGTTTCCTCGCACGACTTTACCGCGAAGGCGACGCCCTCGCCGCCGCCGCCGCCTTTCAACACGCGACATCGTGGCATCGCCAACGCCCGGACCTTTCCCGCCTTTCGCCACCGTGAGCCGGCCGGGCCCGGTAAGTTCCCACGATTGCCTCACCCCACCGCCCCGCGCCATACTCACCCAACCGACTCGCGATGCCCCCTCCGCCGCCCGACTCTCAAGTGCTCCTCGTTGAATGCCCGGACCGACCCGGCCTCGTCCACGGCATCACCGGCGTCCTCTTCCGACACGGCGTGAACGTCGTCGGGAATCAGGAGTTCGTCGACCGCCCCACCGCCCGGTTCTTCATGCGCACCGAGTTCGATGGAGATGTCGAACCCTCCCGCATACTCGCCGAACTCCGGCCTCTCCTCCCGCCCGACGCCCGAATCCAGCTCTCCCGCCTCGAACCCAAACGAATCGTCGTTCTCGCCACGCTCGAGCACCATTGCCTCGCCGACATCCTCATCCGGCACACCTACTCGGAACTAAACGCCACGCTCCTCGCCGTCGTCAGCAATCACGAAGCCCTCGAACCCCTTGTCCGGCGGTTCGACCTTCCGTTCCATC
>JBBQIU010000379.1:0-4414 GCA_038325245.1 Verrucomicrobiota bacterium | reverse complement strand
GAGGCGGGGTGCGGGGTGCTGGTTTACATGCGCCAGGAAGGTCGCGGCATCGGCCTCGGAGCCAAGATCATGGCTTACAAGCTCCAGGAAAACGGATACGACACCGTCGAGGCCAATTTGAAACTGGGTTACCCCATGGATCTGCGTGAGTACGGCATCGGGGCCCAGATCCTCGTGGACCTCGGCTTGAAGACCATCCGGCTCCTGACGAACAACCCACGCAAGGTGGTTGGCCTGGAAGGATATGGACTCCGGATCGTCGGCCAGATTCCGATCCAGGTCCGTCCCAATCCACACAACCGTCGCTACCTCCGAACCAAGAAGCTGAAGCTCGGCCACTTGCTCTAAAGGCCACGAATGGGCAGGCTCTGCTGACGCATGATGCTCAAGCGCAACCGGAGTCCGCGGTCGACGGCCCGAAAAGTTCCCGTCCGAGTCGCCATCGTGGCGTCCGAGTACAACCGGAAGCACGTGGACAGCCTGCTGGATGGGGCCGTGGGT
Source organism: Verrucomicrobiota bacterium (assembly GCA_038325245.1). Lineage (GTDB taxonomy): Bacteria > Verrucomicrobiota > Verrucomicrobiia > Limisphaerales > CAIMTB01 > CAIMTB01. The sequence continues at coordinate 3,913 of JBBQIU010000379.1, read as the reverse complement.
GTCCTTCGGGAAGCCGGGGCCGAGGTGGAGATTGTGCGGGTACCCGGGGCATTTGAGATTCCGCTGGCGGCCGAACTTCTGGCGTCACGTGGGGATTGGGGGGCGATTCTTTGTCTGGGGGTGATCATTCGGGGCGAGACGGCCCACGCCGATTTGGTAGGGGAATCCGTGAGCCGGGCCCTGATGGAGATTGGTTTGCGGCATCGTTTGCCCGTGGTGCACGAGGTTCTTTTGGTGGCGAGCCTGGCGCAGGCGGATGTCCGCTGTCTGAACCCAAGTCACAATCGCGGCGTCGAGGCGGCGGGCACTGCGTTGGAGATGGTGCAGGTGGTGGCGCGGGTTTCGCGGATAGGGGCAAAGGTATCCTCAGATGCTTGAGAGAAGGTTCGCTTCTATCTGGGTTTCGCCCACAAATCCGCTTGCGGCAGCGGGCATCGCTCCTTATTTCAGGTGCGATAAGTGTTCGGTAAAAAATTTCATCATGATGACAACGTTGAAAGCAGTCGTCGGAGTGCTTTTGGTTGCGGGTCTTGGATCCGCGCACGCCGCGGACATCGTCGGTAAGGTCAGCCTCAAGGGCACGCCACCGGCCGAAAAGCCCCTGCCGCTGGACCCGGGCTGCGGAAAGCTCTGGCCTAACGAAAAACCCACGACCCGGTTCTACGCCGTAGGCGCCGACAACGGTCTGGCAGACGTATTCGTCTACCTCAAGCAGGCTCCGGGGAAGGCGGTTCCTGCCAAGCCCGTGCTGCTCGACCAGAAAGGTTGCGAATACCTCCCCTACGTGGTCGGGCTCCAGGCCGGCCAGAAGCTACTCATCCGCAATTCGGACCCGGTCCTCCACAACATCCACGCGACCCCCAAAATCAACAAGGAGTTCAACGTGGCGCAGATGGCCGGAGGCAAAGACATCGAAAAGGCGTTCGATCAGAGTGAGGTCTTCGTGCGTTTCAAGTGCGATGTGCATCCGTGGATGTTCGCCTATGTGGGCGTCCTGCCTCACCCGTACCACGCGGTGACGGACAAGGATGGCAACTTCAAGATTGAGGGTGTGCCGCCCGGCAAGTACTCGCTGGTCAGCTTCCATCGGAAGACGCACGTAACCGAAGACAAGGCGCTCACCCAGGAGATCGAAGTCGCGGACGCCGGAGTCTCCGCGAATTTCACGGTGGACGTTCCGCCCACGCCGTAAACGAACGACCCGTCACGACTGTCCTGTGCCATTGTCTGCGCCGGGCTCGGACCTGAACGAAGCGAATACCTTACCCCATGGGCCGCCGGGGATTGACCCTCGGCGGTTCTTTTTAGCCTGATGTCGAATTCCAAACCTTCGCGAACGCGGCTTGGCGGTTTCGCATGGCTGACCGCCATTGCAACGCTTGGCCTGATTGCGTTGGGGGGACTGGTGACATCCCATGGGGCGGGAATGGCCGTGCCTGACTGGCCGACGACTTACGGCTACAACATGTTCCTCTTCCCGATCTCGCAGTGGGTCGGGGGGATTTTTTATGAGCACACGCACCGGCTCTATGCCTCCGCGGTGGGCTTGATGACGGTCATCCTCGCGGTGTGGCTACAGTTTCGATCGACTGACCGCAGCCTGGTGCGGTTGGGTTGGTTCGCCGTTTTCCTGGTGGTGTTTCAGGGCCTCCTCGGTGGATTGAGGGTCAGCCTGATGAAGGATCAGATCGGGGTTTTCCATGCGTCTCTGGCGCAGGCGTTCCTTACGCTGCTTGTGTTGATTGCCGTCTTCACCAGTCCGGGCTGGCAGAAATGGAGAGCCGATGCCCCTCGAGTTTCAAACACCGTGCCGCGCTGGGTGTTCGTGGCCACCGGGATGATTTTCCTTCAACTGATGCTGGGCGCCACGATGCGCCACCAACATGCGGGTCTGGCCGTTCCGGATTTTCCGCTGGCTTACGGCCGTGTCTGGCCGCCGACGGATGAGGCGTTTCTCCAGGGCGTCAACGCGTTGCGGACCGATACGCGGGACTTTCATCCGATCACGGCGTTTCATGTTCATCTTCACATGGCGCATCGGCTGCTGGGTATTGCCACGGCGTTGGTCGTCATCGGCGCGGCTTGGCGGATGCGGCGCGTATTCGGACCGCGGACACTTCCCGGACGATTGGGAACTGTGTGGATCGGATTGATTGCGGTTCAGGTGCTTCTGGGGGCGTGCACGGTCTGGTTCAACAAGGCGGCCGATGTCGCCACGCTGCACGTCGTGGTGGGAGCGGGCTGCCTGGCCGTCGCGGCGTGGAGCGCCGCGCTGAGCCGGGTAGCCGCACGGCGGACGCAATGGGTGGGCGCCACGGGGAATTCAACGCCAGCCCGGACACCGGCCACGGCCCAAGTGACCGTGAGGGCGTCATCAGTGGGGTCGTGAGGGATGACAGGGATCGGAATGACTGAATGAAAGCTGCACTCGCCGCCGCCAGGGAAACCATGACACCCGTTTGGGTGTTGATGGGGATATTGCGGGAGTTGACCAAGGCGAGGCTGACAGCGCTTGTCCTGATCACCACGTTGACGGGTTTTTTTGTGGCGCGGACGGGGTCGGCGGACTGGCTGGCCGGGCTCCATGTTCTTCTTGGGACGGGGCTTGTGGCGGCGGGAGCCGCGGTTCTGAATGAATGGTGGGAGAGGGATCTGGACCGGCTGATGGACCGGACAGCGACACGGCCTTTGCCGTCGGGCCAGGTGGAGCCGGTCTTCGCCCTGGTGCTGGGTTTGGTTTTTTCGGTTGGGGGCCTCATGTACCTGGCATGGGTAGTGAACGCTCTGACGGCTGTACTCGGGGCCGTGGCCTTGATCAGTTACGTGCTGGTGTACACGCCGCTGAAGCGGTTGACGCCGCTGAACACGCTGGTAGGTGCGGTGCCCGGCGCGCTGCCGCCCTTAATGGGATGGACGGCGGCCCGTGGAGAGATGGGGGCGGGAGGGCTAGCGCTCTTCGCCATTCTTTTTCTCTGGCAGATCCCGCACTTCATGGCGATCGCCTGGCTCTACCGCGAGCAATATGCGCGTGCTGGATTCCGCATGTTGCCGGTGGTGGATCCTCAAGGGCGGGCAACGGGGTGGACGACATTGATTTCGTCGGTGGCGCTTCTCGGAGCCAGTCTGGTCCCCATGGGCGTGGGCTTGGCGGGAGCGGCCTATGGGGGGGGCGCCGTCGCTCTGGGGATGTTTTTCGTTTGGGCCTCCTGGAGGTTCACGATGGAACTGGACCGGCAGCGGGCGCGCATGGTTTTCTTCGCGTCCATCATTTATCTACCCTTGCTCCTGGGTCTTCTGATGCTGGACAACGTGCTTCAGAGTTTTTATTGAACCCCGTTTTCGGGATCGCGCCTTAATCATGAGTCACACGACGTCAACGGCCACCGCCCACCCCCATGGGGCGCAACACTCCGGAGGGGATCATCACGATCCTGGTTTCTGGAGAAGCTACGTCTTCTCAACCGACCACAAGGTGATCGGGATCCAGTACGGGGTCGCCTCGCTGATCTTCCTCTTCCTGGGATTCCTGCTCATGCTGGCGATGCGTTGGCAGATCGCCTTTCCCGGAAAGCCGATTCCGGTCGTGGGCTGGTTCATGGAGGCCACGTTGGGACCCGTGGCGGCGGGGGGTGTATTGGGGCCGGACCTTTACAATTCCTTCGGGGCGATGCACGGCACCATCATGGTGTTCCTTGGCGTCGTTCCCCTGGGATTTGCCGCTTTCGGAAACTACCTCGTTCCTCTTCAGATTGGGGCGCCGGACATGACGTTTCCGCGAATCAACATGGCGAGCTTCTGGTCGTTCCTGTTGGGCGGGCTGATCCTGATGGTGAGCTTCTTCGTTCCCGGCGGCGCCGCCCAGGGCGGGTGGACCTCCTACTCGCCCCTGGCGACCACGATCCCGACCGACGGT
>JBBQIU010000378.1:0-4427 GCA_038325245.1 Verrucomicrobiota bacterium | reverse complement strand
CATCGACCCAGAGGAGATCGCCGCCGCCTATCTTTTCTACCTTTGCCGCAACCACCCGTTCGTGGACGGCAACAAGCGAACGGCGTTGGCCGTGGTTTTCCTGACCGAGAACGCTCTGCTACCCAGCGAGATCCTTGACGCGGACGCCTGGGAGGCACTCGTGCTGGATGTCGCCGCGAGCCGACTGGACCGCGAACAAACAACCCACCTCGTTCGACCTCTGCTTCAGGATCTCGCCAGGCCTGCATCGCGGAGCGACGACCAGGTTTAAGCCGAGTTCACTCAATCACTGAAGAACCCGTAGAATTCAAATTAAGCTGACTTCGTGGAGACCATTGGGGCGGGTTCTTCGACCCAGTATCCCTGGCGATTGTAATGCCCATGCAAGGAAGTTTCATACTCCCGTGTCAGGAGGGCGTTCGCGCTGTACTCCGGCGATTGTTGGACGCTCTCGCGCGACATATGCAGGAAGACGTCGGAATCGGCCCAACTGACGCGGGAGATCCATTGGGGTGAAATCAGGACCCGTTTTCCAGGCCACCAATTACGCGTGCTGACAACAAGGTAGCGAATGGCCCACGAGGAATCATCGAGAATGAAGTCTTCGACATGGCCGATCTCTCCGTCTGTAGCCTGAATATGGTAGCCACTCACGGCATGAGTGCTTTGGATGTGAGGATCTGACGCGTTCCACGCTTCGTTGGGACTTCGCCACAGTTCCTTGTCACGAACCAACTTCGCTTGGGAACCCCAGATGTAGGGACCATCCCAATAGGCGGGCCAGCCGAAGTACCCGTAATAGGCCTCTTCAAATTGGCGGGAAACGGGCTTGTTCTGTTCCAACGGTGGACTGTCCTCGATCTGCCGTCGGGTCAGGTTGACGACGATATGCCGCTCCTTTTCGATCGCGGCGAGCAGCGCGTAGGGCGAAATGAGCACCTGCCGACCTGGAAGCCAGGCCGCCGTATCGGCCACCATGTACCGAATCGCCCAGTGCCGATCGTCGAAGTAGAATTCCTTCACTCGGCCGATGAGACCATCCAGGCTGTCCAGCTTGTAGCCCATAAGAGTCTTTGCCTTGTGCAGCATGAGAGTCCTTTCGCTCCGGAAGGCGATGGACTCGTCCGCGGACGAGTCCACGAACGGACCTATTGCCGTTCCACGATTAAGTTTAGTGGGCGGGAAGGGCCCCGCCATGGGGTATTACCCTACCTGAAACAGGCTTAAGGGGGCGCATCCGGGTCGTCAGGGGCGTCGGGGGCGAGGACAGGCGAGAAGATCCTCCGACGTCATTCAGCTCTCGCCCGGGCGTCCGAAGATGATCCGGGCCCCTCGTTTGTAGGTGAGGTAGGAGTACAACCACTGGAACAACACCGCGATCCGGTTCCGGAAGCCAATCAGGAAAATGAGATGGATGCCCAGCCACGCCATCCACGCAGGGAATCCGGACATTTCGAGGGAACCGATTTTCGCCACCGCCGCCGACCGCCCGATCGTGGCCATCGTTCCCTTGTCCCAGTACTTGAAGGGTGGCCGTGCTGGAGACTGGCCGAGCCCCATGATCAATTCCTCCGAGATCGCCCGGGCCACGTGACGGGCCATTTGCATGGCGGCCGGGGACACCCCTGGCACCGGGCGTCCATCTGCTCCCACCACCAGTGCCATATCCCCGATCGCGAATACCTCCCTCCTTCCGGGCAGGCTGAGATCCTCGCCCACCTTGACCCTGCCCGCCCGATCCAGCTCCAACCCCATCTGCCGGGCCAGCGGAGATCCCCCCACACCTGCCGCCCAGATGATGTTCGCCGCCTTCAGAATCTGCCCGCCCTCGAACTCCACCTCGCGAGCGCGTAAATCACGCACCTTGGTGTCGACCATCACATTCACCCCCAATGCCACCAACTGCTTCCGCGCGCTCTCGCTCAACCCCGGCGGAAGGTGCCCCAGCACCCTAGGCCCCGCTTCGACCAACACCACGTGCGCTTGCGTCGGGTCCATGCGCCGGAAATCCCGCGCGAGCACCGTCCGCGAAAGCTCCGCAAAAGCACCCGCCAGTTCCACTCCCGTCGGTCCTCCTCCCACGACGACGATGGACGTCAACTCCCGCTGCACTTCGGGATTGGTCGAATTCTCCGCCTGTTCAAAAGCCAGCAAGACCTCACGCCGGATCCGCACGGCGTCGTCCAGAGATTTCAATCCGGGCGCGTGCTGCTCCCATTCCGGATGGCCGAAGTAGCTGGTCGCACCGCCCAAAGCCATCACCAGGTAGTCGTAGGAAAGCGTCGCCTGCCCCAACCGCACGGTCCGTCCGTCAAAATCGATGGACTCCACCGTGTCCATCAGGACCGTCACATCCTCGCGATCCGACAGAATCGATCGGATGGGCGCCGCGATCTCCGGCGCCGACAAGCCCGCCGTCGCGACCTGGTATAGCAAGGGTTGGAACAGGTGATGATTGGTGCGATCCACGAGCGTGATCGTCGCCGAGGGATGACGAAACGCCTGGCAAAAGGTCAATCCTCCAAACCCCGCCCCCAGCACCACCACCCGCACGTTCTTTGGATCACTCACGCCCGGAGCATGAACCGAAAGGCCGCGGGATGCGAATCGGGACTCCTATGATCGATTGCGGTGGCAGGACGCATTGGTACGGTCGCGGGGTGATTCGCAACGTCATCTTTGATTGGTCGGGGACGCTGGTGGACGATCTCCCGGCGGTATTGGAGGCGACGAACCACGTGTTGCGGATGGCGGGGGTTCCCGAGATCACGCGGGAGCGTTTTCGGGCGGAGTTCACGCTGCCCTTCACGGGCTTTTATGACCGATACACGCCCCATGTTCCGCTGGCCCAACTCGAGCAGTGGTTCCACGCGCGTTTCAGTGAAGTGCAGGATTCGGTGGAGGAACTGCCGCATGCGCGGCGTTTCCTGGAGTTTTGCCGGGCAATGGGGTTGAAGACGCTGCTCTTGAGCGCGATACACCCGGACCTTTTCACGGCGCAGATCCGGGCGAACCGGTTCGACGAGTATTTGGAACATCGCTACCTGGGGGTCTGGGACAAGCGGAAGAAAATCCATGAAATCCTGGAAGCCCATGTTTTGGCGCCGGGCGAAACGGTGTTCATTGGCGACATGGAACATGACGTGGAAACGGCGAAGACCGGGGGTGTTCATAGTGTCGGGGTGCTGACGGGCTACAACACCGTCCAGCAACTGCGGAACGCGGGGCCGGACTTGATCGTCGAGCATCTGGGCGAATTGGGGGACGTGCTTCGGCGGAATGGGATGCGACTCACTCCGGCAGAAAGGGACGAGAGGCGAATTCCGGTCGTGACCGTGGGCGCGGCGGTCTTCGACGATACGGGCCGGGTGTTGATGATTCGGACGCACAAATGGTCGGGGCTGTGGGGCATCCCGGGTGGCAAGGTGAAGTGGGGCGAGGGGAGCGAGACGGCACTGCGGCAGGAGTTGCGTGAGGAAACGGGGCTGGAAGTGGCGGACGTGCGGTTCGTGCTGGTGCAGGATTGCCTGCATTCAACCGAGTTTTACCGGGACGAGCACTTCGTGCTGTTGAACTACCGGTGTCGCGCGGCCTCCACCGGGCCGGTGATTTTGAACGAGGAGGCGGAGGAATATCGATGGCTCCCGGTGGCCGACGCGATGGCGATGCCGCTGAATCAACCCACGCGCGTGCTGTTGGAGGCGATTGCGGCTCTTCCAGGCGGAGGGGTGGCGTGAGCGACGCGGTCACGGACAGCGACACGATCACCGTGGCGGACCTGGAAGTGTACTACCGGGTGGGCGTGCCGGACGCGGAGCGTTCGCGACCGCAGCGGTTGCTGGTGACGGTGTGCATGCGCCACGACATGACGGCGGCTGCGGCGGACGATGACCTGGAACGGACGATCGATTATGCCGCCGTCTCGCGTCGCCTGCGGACGCTCGGGGAGGGACGCGAGTGGCGACTCATCGAGACGCTGGCGGTGGAGATTGCCGGGATGATGTGCCGGGAGTTCGGGGCTCGGCGGGCGGGTGTGGAGGTGAAAAAATTCATCCTGCCCGAGGCGCGTTACGTGAGTGTCCGGGCGGAACGTGGCGGGGAGTAAGGGGAGGATTCAGGGGGTCGCTTCGACGACCCAATGGGTGGCATTGGGCGTCACGTTCTCAAGTTGTTGGCGGTTCCCGTTGGGCCAGCGGATTTCCACTGCATCGATCGTTCGCGATTTCCCGAGTCCAAAGGAGACGGGGAGTTCGGACTGGGAGAGGTAACTGCGGGCGGGCATGACCTGACGGGACTGTGTGAGGTCTCCGGCGGTGACGTCCACCCAGGCGCCGATGGCGTCGCGATTGGACGTCGCGCCCTGGAGGCGCAATCGCACCCAGTCATGGCCCAGGTCTTGGTCGTTGCGCAGCAGGAGCGGTGGGCCC
>JBBQIU010000377.1:0-4457 GCA_038325245.1 Verrucomicrobiota bacterium | reverse complement strand
GGCGTCGGGGCCGATGCAGGCGCTGCTGGGAACAGTTCGAGCATCTTCTGACGTCGGAAGGCGAAGATTTTCTCCACGTCGGGACGGACGAGGAACCGCTCGATCCAAGGATGGAATGGCCCGCCCGGGGCCCGGTACTGGACGTTGTCGATGCACAGGGTTCCGCCGTCGCGCTCCTCGAACAGGTGTTCGTGGCACCAGAGGCGGTAGGGCCCGCGGATTTGTTCATCGACGAAACGCAGAGGGGGATCCCATGCGGTAATCTCGCTTTGCCAGCGGACCGGGATGCGGTGAATCCGGAGCCGGTAGTCAATCCGAAGGCCGACCCGCATCTCGAAGGGACCTGGGGAAAGCACTTCGAATTGCAGCCAGGGAGGCGTCAGGGTTTCGAGGTTTCGGGCATCGGCAAAGAACGGGAACACCTGGGCGCGCGTTTGAGGCAACCAGAGTTCAGCCGTCAGGAGGGACGCAATCACGAGGCCGTATCTGCCTTGGAAAGCGGTCCATGCAATCGGAACTTTCAGACAGACCTCTATGGGCTTCGAATGCGGAGCAGGTACGCCCGGTTCGACTGGGTCTCGATTGGGAGGACGATCGTTCCTTCGGCGGGTGTGGAGACGGTTCCCAGATCCTCCCAGCTTCCGGCCTCAGAAGCGGACCTTCGTTCAACCACGAAAACCCGGTCCGGAGTGGCGTCCAGGAGACAGGTGATCCGACCCGGCGCCGAAGCCATGATACGAAGGCGGGCAGTGCTGGCCGGGTCGCGCGGATCGGTTTGATTGCGAAACTCGGCCGCGTTCATGAACTGATCCCGATCGGGGTCGCCTTTGGGACCGTCGTCCCCAGCCGCGGACAATGGGTTCAGTCCGTGGGCGATTTCCCAGCCATCCGGAAGTCCGTCGGAGTCGGCGTCCTGCTCACCGGGTGTCGGTGTCGTGGCAACCCAGTTCGCACGGTCTCCGGCGAACGCTCCGGCGTCACGGCGGGAAAATGAGGCGCCAGGAGCAAAGCCGGTGTTCGGCCACGGGGGAGTTGGCGTGGCCGCCAGAACGTCCGTTTGAACAGGGAGCGCGTCGGAGGTGCCGAATCCGCCCGACACGCCCGGAGGAAGCACGCGGAAAGTGGGGTTGCTGGGGTCCGGATTTCCGCGCCACGGTCCGAGGACGGGGATGGATGAGGGCAAGGCATATCGGGAGCGGAAGGCGGCGAGTTCAAAGCGATCGAGGGTCGGATCCAAGCCGACGAGCACGATTCTTGCCCCGGGTTCGAGGCTCAAGCCGGCCCGGAAGTTGTCTGCAAAGTCGTACTCAACGTCTCCCCGAAGACACCAACCGCCGCCGGGGTTGATCGGATCGACGAGGAAAAGGGGGGTGGCGGAAGTGTTGACCAGCTCGATGAATGCGTCGCGGATTCCGAGGGCGGCACCGGTCGAGGATCGCCGGACGGCGAACTCGGAGATCACGAGGGGGCCCGTTTGGGGGCCGGTGTTGGGGACTCCCTTGGAGGCGCGTGTTTGGGCGACGAAACGTTCCTGGCCGTCGCTCGTCACGTGGCGTCCTAGGGACGTTCCGCGTGGCGTCTGACCGAAGTCGAATCCGTGGACCCACCCCGTGAGGTTGCCAGCGGGGTCGGCGGCAAGAACCCAGACGCTGTCGCCGTCCGAATTGAAGGCGAAGCCGCCCGGGCCCTGGAAATCGAAAAGCCACGCCGGAATCACGAGGTAGCCCTTGGCAGGGATTCTCCATCCGTGCGGTATTCGGGCCTGCTTCGGGGTGTCCAGATCGTCCGTGAGCCACCAACCGCCGATGTCGGCATCGCGATCTTCAGGATTGAAAAGTTCGATCCAGTCCTGCTCGCCGGGGAGTGGGGACGCCATCAGCTCGGTGATGATGACGTGCGGCGTCTGGGGGGCCGGATTCGGGTCCGCTTCGCCCGGAGATCCTCCTGGAAACGCGCTCATGCGCCATCGGCTGGGATCGTCAAGTTCGGACGGGGAAAGGGATTCGTCGACCCGAACCAGGGAGAAGCCGAGGCCGTCGGTGGCGGGTTGTGCGCGGTCCGAGTAGGCGACGTCGAAAACGATTTCACCAGCGGGACCCACGAAGGTGACGCGCTCGCCCCCGTCGGCGAGGTTGCCGTCGAACTCACCAGCGATGGGACCTGCGTTGGGATATCGGGAGAGGAACGCGATGCGGTTTCGGACGAGGAGAAGTCGTGCCCCCGGCGCGAGACGATGAAGCGCGGTGGTTGCAGTGAATCGGAACCCGATTCCCCGGATGAACTGCCAACCCGTGAGGTCGATCTCGTGATCGCCGGCATTCATCAATTCGAGGAATTCGAAGTCACCGGCAGTGAAGGGTGGGTCGAAGCCCGGCTCCGAGGGGGCGGGCTCGGGGTGGAACATCAGTTCCGTAAGCAGGAGGGTGGGAGAGTCGACGACGAAGGTGGCGATGGCAGGGGATGACCAGGTTGAGGAGGTAGGAGGGCCGGAGCGTTGAGTCCGGCCATTGTCGCGAACCCGCGCGATGACACGGGTGTTGGTGGTGATGGAAATCGGGGTGGTATAGCGGAAGGCGACGGGGGCGCTGGTGCCACGAGACGGGCGGGGGTCGGTGCCGTCGAGGGTGTAAAAGATGGCGGCGTTGGCGGGGTGGGAAAGCGAGGTCGGGAGGTCCAGGGAGAGAAGAAAGCCGGAGGGGACCCGGGCATCCCGGGAAGACAAACGGGGCGGCTGGGCGAGCTGGCTGTCGATCCAGGCGAGCCGGTTGGAGATCCAGTTCTTCATGATCCGGATTTCGTTGGGGTAACTGACCCGGGGCGCGGTGACGGTCCAACGTCGGTTTTCGCGGGGTTGCGCGGACCGGATCTCGTTCGTCATCGCGTCAATGACGCGGAACATGTTCTCGCGTGAGAAGACGGTTTCCCGGTACCCCTGCCATCGATCGATCCAGAGCTGCCAGGCGTCGCGGTCGGCGAGCACGCGGTTCCACCACGGCGCGCGGAAGAGTCCTCCGCCCGTGTCCCAGACGCGGGGATTGTCGTCGCGCGAATCGCCCTTGCTTTCCCAGGCGCGGTCGTAATCCCAGCGGGGGCCATATTCGACCTTCCCATTGCGGCGCTTGTAAAAATGGGTGCTTAGGCGGATGGCATCGACCTGTCCGCTGAGCAGTTCGAGCATGTGGAAATCGACCCAGTTGGTGAGTTCGATATAGCCCCGATAGCCACGGACGGGATCGCGGAGGTCGGGGTTGGTGGGGCGCAGGGCGTTGTCGAGGTCGCGGAAATACTGGGTCAGGTAGGCGCGTTGCGGGGCGCGTTGGGGCGACTTCATCTCGCGTTCCTTGGGTTCGACGAAGGCATGGACGGCGCCTCCGGCGCTGAAGCCGGTGTCACCCGGGTCGAGACGGTCGGTCTTGAGCAAATAACTGCCCGTCACTTCAGGGAGTTCGACGTCTTCGGGGGCGGCCTTGGGGGCGTCGATGCGATTCTTGGAGAGCCCAGGTTTTTCCATCAGCACGTAAAGGCCGAACCAGTCGTTCGATCGGACGTGGCCGCCTTTATTGAGGTAGACCTCCACGAAGCGTGTGCGTGGCGCCGCGAAGTTCATCTGGCGGCTCAGTTCCATGGTGAAGGGGTTATGGATGAGGGCGGCGTCGAACTCGTTCGGGGCATAGAGGACCCATTCCGAATCCTCCGGCATGCCGAGGACGGGCAGGTCCTTGTCCTGGTTCAGTTCATCCCACCATTCGATGGCGAAGTTGGACTGAGCCTGGCCGCCGGTGCTGGAACCGCGGGTCTTGATGCCGCCGCGGGTGACGAGGGTCGGCTGGCTGAGCAGCGTGGTCCGGCCATCGCGCGGTTCGAAGACGCTGAGATGAACCGGCGTATTGACCGACGCACCGATCCCAGCGTTCCGGAGGGTGGTGATCACGACGATCGGCAGCATCGAGGTGAACGACGCCAGTTGACCGGGATCGTTCGTGAGGCGCAGGAAGGTCTCGCTCGCCAGCGCGCCGGGAAGGAGCCCCGCCTGGTAGGCGCGCGCACGGAGCTGCGTGGTATTGGTGATCGCAATGGGGCCCAAGTAAGTGAAGAGACGGGCGTTGGTCTCGGAGGGGAAACTTCCATCCGTGGTGAAGCGGATCGCGGCGTCCGGCGCCGGGGTGGAGAGGGCCAGGAGGAAGGGATGCAGGAAGGGAGCGCTGGCCTTGGAAAAGAGGACGTCCGGGGCGAACCCGTCACCGGTGTCAGTGTTGGAGTCGCGCGGTGTCGGGCGTGCCATGTACCCGACCCACTCAGGCGAACCGGGGACGCGCCCGTAGCTGACGTCCCGCCGCTGGGGCGGGTAGGACGGGGCGAAAGCCGAAACCACTTCGCCGTCCGGGGCGACCAAAGCGAGGTATTCGCCCTCCGAACCGAGACGGAAGTTGGTGTGGAACCCCGCCATGGAGTTGGAC
>JBBQIU010000376.1:0-4460 GCA_038325245.1 Verrucomicrobiota bacterium | reverse complement strand
TACGACGAGCATGGCGGGCGATTGGGTTGGCGGGAGTGTTGACGGCTTCGGCGGTCAACGTCGCGGCGTTGGGTGCGACACCGATCTTCACGCAGGATTTCAGCCAGACGGAGGTGGAGAAGCTGCCCGATGGGTTCCTGGACCTCGGTGGGTTGTTCGCGGTGAAGGAAGAGGGCGGGGAAAAGTTCATGGAACTCCCCGGGGCGCCGCTCGAGTCGTATGGGGTCATGTTTGGCCCGGGTAAAAGGGAGGATTGGGGTGCTCAGGCGAGGTTTTGGGGAACCAGCCAGGGGCGGCGTTTTCCCGTCTTCGGCGTCAGCATCAACACGGTGGGGGGATACCGTGTCCAGGTGGCGCCCGCGAAGCGTGCCATCGAACTGCTCAAGGGAGACGAAATGAAGGCGACCTCTCCCTTCGTCTGGCAAACGGGAACCTGGACCCAGGTGCGAATCCAGATCCGCAAAGTCGGAGAGGGCGCCTGGCGGGTCGAAGGCAAGGCATGGAAGGACGGAAGCGCGGAACCGAGGGATTGGATGATCACCTGGGACGAGAGGGAAACGCCGATCGCGGGAAGGGCGGTTGTCTGGGGGAATCCCTTTTCCGGAACGCCGATCCGGTTCGATGACCTGAAGATTCTGCCATTGGAGTAGTAGCGTATGGGAACGATCGGGAACGCGGGACGACGCTCCGGACCAGGCCTTTGGGTGGTTCTCCTGGGGATGGTTCTTGCCCATGGCCGGGCAGAGGCGCAGGTGGCGTTGGAATTGCGTGTGCCGAAGGCGGAGACGTGGGTTTTGGGCGATGCGATACCACTGCACTGGCGATTCAGCAATCAGTCGACGCAGGCCCTGGGGTTCATGTGGGAGGGGTGCTGCCGTCTCAACGGACGGCTGGACGTGCGCCGGGGTGTCGATGGAGGCCGGTTGGAGACCGTGCCGGCCGGCCAGGCACTGGCCCACATGTTCGCGAAGGCGGATCGGCTGGAGCCGGGGATCTCCAAAGACTACGACACCCAGGTCAGCGACTGGGTGGCGCTGCCGGGGACGGGCCGCTACCTGCTGGAGGGCACATATCGCGGCGTTCTACCCACCCAGTTTCCCCAGGTGCCGCGTGGGTTGGCGATTTGGAAGAATGCGGCGAGGAGCGCGCCGGTTGAACTGGCGATTCTCGGGGTGGACGATTACCTGCGGGAGCGGGAGGCGCGCAGGGTTCAGGGCGGGATGACCCTAAGGCTCGAGGGGCCCGCCCGAATGCTGCCGCTGGAATCGGTTCGATTCGTAGTGACGCTGGAGAATCGAGGCGCGGCGGAGCGTTCGGTCCTATGGCCGGACGATGTGGGGCTTTGGGTTCTGGACAAGGGACGGCGCCGGGTGGCGCCGATGGCCGTGATCCCAGGGGCGACGACGCGTCTGACGGTGCCGTCGGGGGGAAGTCTTGTGCGGGAGTTCCAGGTGGCGGCGGACCGTTTCGAAACCGAGCCCCTGGGTGATTTCGATGTCTTTGTGGACTTGGGTGCGGGGGCATCGGGGCAGCCGCGCGTCCCGTCGAATGTCCTGCGGTTGGTTTGGCGGCTGGATTCAAGGCAGGTGTTGGAGTTGTTGGAACGTGCGGCCCAAGGGGCGGGAACCGGGGCAAGGAACTCCGCCTTGAAATTACTGCGCGTGTATCTGGGGGAATTGGGGGCCGCGCTGTCGGGATTGGAACGTTCAACCTTGAGCCCGGATGCACGACGTCTGGCGGATCGACTCGAATTGGCGTCGCGCCTGCGTCCCCATGCTGCCAAGCCCGGGATGGTGGGGCTGCCGGTGGCGATTGGTCCGTCCGGCGCGGTTCGGTGGTCGGAACGCTGGGTGACCGACGCCTTTCGGGCGGGGACAGGGGACGTCCGTTCGCAGTTGTCGGAAGTTCTTGGCGTGCGCCGGCATCTGGGGTGGGAGATCACCTTGGTGATGGTTCCGGACGTGGACACGTCGCTTCGGGTTGTGGAGGAGGCTGTTGAGGGCTTGCGGCACGATGAAGGCGAGTGGGCCGGGCCGCCGGAGATCCGAATGGAAATGGGGGGAACCAATGCGCCGGTGAGACTGGTCCTGCGATTGGCGGCGGCAGGCGCTCCGGTGGCGCCGGACGCCGGGGTGGTGCGACGGGACGGCGGGGCCTGGCGGCTGGATCTGCCGCGTGCGGCTGGGCGGCCGGAACGGGCGGAGCCCGCGGCGCCGGGATTGAGCCGGGTGTGGGTGCCTTCGGAGGTTGGCTGGGGGGAGTTGCGTGGGCTCCTGGGGCCGGTCGGGTCGGCGGGAGGGCGCCTGGAGCTTTGGGTCACCCGGCCGGATGGGGCATAGGTGGGGCATTGGCGGGGCATAACTTGAGCAAGTTCCGGGTTGGCAAAGGTGCGGGCGCATGAAACCGTCTTTTTCCCGGTGACATCCCACGGATGGCGCCTCCCTTTGACGATATGAACGCAACCCGGATTCTGCCCGACCTTCAATGTTCCCTGATGTGCGAAGAGGTGCGCCAGGAGATCAGCGGCAACTTCATCCTCCTCGGTATCATTGGTTATGTGCGGGTGCCGCAACTACCGATCACGGCGCTCAAGCTATGTGTCTTCAACCGCTGGACGGCGGGCCTGGGGCAGTTTTCGGAGACGGTGCGGTTGGTGGCGCCGGATGAGACGGTGATGCGGCAGAGCCAGGTCAAGTTCGCGCTTCAGGAGACGACGCATAACGCGACCAACGTCACCTTGTTCGCTCAGGTGGAATTCAAGGTTCCGGGCACGTATTACGTCGAGGTGCTGGTGGACGACGTGATGAAGCTTCGATTTCCGCTCCCGGTGATCCTGGTCCCGAATCCCGCGGGACAACAGCCTGGGCGGGGATCGGCCCCGAAGGTGCCAGAGGCCCCCGAAGGGACCGCTCCCGCCTGATCAAGATCCGAAGCCTCGTTCGTGCGAGGCTCCTGACGACACTTCGACGGAACCGAGGCTATTCGGGCGCTTTGGCGGCGCGCACCCCAAGGACGATAACTTCGATGGCGGCCCGGTTTTTCGCGACGGCGTTGGGAGGAAGGTATCCGCGCCACGACACGTTGGGATAGATCATGGCTTTCCGGCCGAGGATGCTTCCGGGGTTCAGCACGGCGTTGCAGCCGACGTTGGCGTGGTCGCCGAGGAGGGCTCCGAATTTCCGAAGGCCGGTGTCAATCAGTCTCCCGTCGTGTTCGAGGGAGACGTGGCCGGGGGTGATCTTGAGGTTGGAGATCTTGACTCCGGCTCCCAGGTGGGCCTTGAAGCCGAGGATGGAGTCGCCGACGTAATTGAAGTGGGGGACCTCGGCGCGATTAAAGAGAAGGGCGTTCTTGAGCTCGGAGGCGTTGCCGACGACACAGCCATCGCCGATGAGGACATTTTCGCGGATATAGGCGCCGTGGCGGATCTGGCAATTTTTGCCGATGATGGCGGGGCCTTTGATCATGGCGCCGTCCTCGACGACGGTGCCTTCACCAATAAAAACATCGGGGCCGATAAAGGCGAAGCCCTCGCAGCGGTGGTGGAGGGCGGGCTTGAGGTGGGTTTGGACGTAATCGCCGATGAGAGGGAGGGCTTCCCAGGCGAGGGTGCAGGGGTCGAACAGGGAGGCGTGTTCCGATTGGGTGAGGTCGAAGAGGTCCGCGGGTGCAAACATGCAAAGGCATGATGGGGAGGGGCGAGGGCAGGGCAACCCTCAAAACAACCCAAAACAGGTCTTGCCAGGGGTCCGTCGGGGTGACTAGTTTCGCCGCCCCTTTCGGGAGCGGTAGATTCGCCGAGGCCATTTCCCTGCGAAACGCGTCCGGGGGGAGAGATTTTTATGTCAGTCAAGATTCGACTCAAGCGTGGTGGAGCGAAGAATGCCCCGGCGTACCGGATTGTGGTGACGGATTCCCGGAGTCCGCGGGACGGGCGTTTCATCGAGGAACTCGGCAATTACGATCCGAAGCAGGCTGGCGTGAATTACGCGCTGGACCTGGAGCGGGCGCGATACTGGCTCGGGGTGGGGGCGAAGCCCTCGGAGACGGTGGCCAGCTTCATCAAGAAGGCGTTCAAGGCTGCCACGGCGGCGACCTGAACTCCCAGCGCCGTTTGGCCATGCACGCATTCCTCGATGCGGTGATCAAGGGGATGGTTGCGAACCCTGACGCCGTGAGCATCAAGCCTGTGGAACGGAAGGGTGAGACGGTCTACGAGGTGCAGGTGCATCCGTCGGACGTTGGCCGCCTTGTTGGGCGCCGAGGGAACACGATCAACGCGATTCGCACGTTGCTGACGGCAGGCGGGGCGCGGAAGGGGTTGCGTTGCTCTTTGGAATTGTTGGACGAGCGGGAGGAGCGGGCGCCGGACCGCGGATTTGATCGCCCGATGGATCGCCCGCTGGCCGTGGACTCATAAGCGGGGCGTCGAGTCCAGGGGGTGAATCGATTGTTGGCGT
>JBBQIU010000375.1:0-4463 GCA_038325245.1 Verrucomicrobiota bacterium | reverse complement strand
GTCCAGGATGACCCCGGCGTCGCCCAGACCCTGCATATCGCCGGTTCCGTCGCCGCCCAGCAGGGCGCCTACGACCAGGCGCGCGCCCTATACCTCGAGAGCCTCGATACCCGACGCCAAAACCAAGACGACGCCGGTGTCGCCAGTCTCCTCAGCAACCTCGGCATCATCGCCTGGTTCCAGGGCGATCACCCCGAAGCCCGCCGTCTCCACGAGGAAAGCCTCGCCCTCCGCAGACGCCTCGGCGACCGCTGGGCCATCGGTAATTCCCTCAACAACCTCGGCCTCGTCGTCCGCGATCTCGACGATGCGGCCGGCGCCCGCCGACTGCTCGAGGAATGCCTCACCATCAACCGCGAGATCGGCGACCGCTGGTCCATCGCCAATTCCCTCGGAAGTCTCGCCGATATCGCCCTCAGCCTCGGCGATCACGCGGGCGCCCAGGATTTTCTCGTCGAGAACATCCGCATCAACCGTGACCTCGGCGACCGCAACGGTCTCGCGTTCTCCCTCGAACTTTCCGCCCAACTCGCGGCCGCCCGGGGCCTGCCCGAACGCGCCTTCCGACTCGCGGGGGCCGCCGATGCCCTGCGCGCAATCATCGGTGCCCCTCTCTCTCCTTCGGAACAGGAACGACTGGATCGCACCCTCCTGGCCGCCTCCGGAAACCTGCCCCCGGAGCAACGCGCCGCCTGGATCGCCCAGGGCCGGACCCTGGCCTTTGAGGAAGCCATCGAGGCCGCCCTGGAAGCATGAAGACCGGATGCTTCCCGCCTTTCTCACCACCATCCTCTTCTCGATCTCCGGCGTCACCGCCATGCGATCGACAAGATATCTCCCCAGCCTGGAAGCGAATTTCTGGCGCCTCGCCCTCGCCACCGTATTCCTCGGTCTCTACGCGCACACTTTCGGCGCCGGAATACGCGGCGCGGCCTTCCCGTGGTTCGTCATCAGCGGCCTGATCGGCTTCGGGATCGGCGACATCGCCCTGTACCTTGCCTATCCGAAACTGGGCTCCCGACTGGTCGTCCTGATCGTCCATTGCGTTGCCGCACCCCTCGCCGCCGCCACGGAGTGGATCTGGCTCGGTGTTCCCATGACCGGCCCCGAAGCGCTCGCCAGTGCCCTCATCCTCGGGGGAGTCGCCATCGCGCTCTTTCCCGACCGGAAATCCGGCGTCGCCCTCAAGGCCGGCTTTCTGGCAGGGGTCGGCTTCGCCCTGATCGCCGCCGGTGGCCAGGGTTGGGGCGCCGTTCTCAGCCGGCGCGCGTTCGCCGTCGCCCGTGAAGCAGGCGAATCCATCGACGGCCTTTCCGCCGCCTACCAGCGCATCCTCGCCGGGGTCGTCCTCAGCGCCATGACCTTCCTTTGGTTGAAACGCACTCGTCGGGTTTTCGCCCCGCCGGATCGCCCGTCCCCGGCATCAAGTTCCAGCGGGGAACGCCCCGCACCGTCCGGCCTCCGCAAGGCCGCCCCCTGGATTCTCATCAACTCCATCGCCGGACCGGCCCTGGGTGTCGGCTCCTTCCAATGGGCCCTCGCCACCCGCGGCACCGGCGTCGTCCTGCCCATCGTTGCCCTCACCCCTCTCGTCATCATCCCGTTCTCAATGTGGTTCGAGAAAGAGAAGCCCACCCGCCGCTCCCTCCTCGGCGGCCTCATCGCCGTCGCGGGCGCCGTCTTCCACGCGGCGAGTCATTGAGCCCGGCCATCGGGACAGACTTGCCACGGAGACACGTCTCCGCCACCCAGAGATTGCCCAATGTCGAAATCGCTACCGGCGCCCCGTTGAGCGTCCAGCGCCCGTTCCCGGTTTCACTCGTACCGCAGCGCCTGAATCGGGTGCAGCTTTGCAGCCTTCACGGCCGGAATCAGGCTCGCCACCAAGCCAACGGCGATGCTGAAGGCCACCGCCGCCACAACGGGGCTCATCGTGATCACGGGTGCGTTTGCCCCGGGAGACAGGTGATCCAGCAGGTAGACCAACCCGAACGAGGAGGCCACACCCGCCGCCGCCCCCAGACTCGCCAAGACGCAGCCTTCCACGATCACCTGCAGGAATATCGCCATCGGCGAAGCTCCGATCGCCTTGCACGTCCCGATCTCCCGAATCCGCTCGGTGATGCTCGCCAGCATGATGTTCATGATGCCAATCCCCCCGACCAGCAGACTCAGACCCGCGATGATCCCGCCGCTGATCCGCGCGTTGCGGATGCGCAGGTTGATGTCCTCCAACCGGTTCTCCTGCGTCTCGAAGTTGAAATCCTCGATCCCGTTGTGGGTCAGCATCAGCACGTTCCGAGCCTGCTGAAGCGCTGGTTCCAGTAGGCTGATGTCCCGCACCTTCACGTCGATGTCGGAGAGCTTGGGATCCGGAATCCCCCCACTGCCAGACGCCGACCGAAACTTCACCCACGCCGTGTTCAGGGGCATGTAGACAACGTTGTTCTTCCGCCAGAACGCGTCCCAGTGCTTCCTGCGCCAGCCGCGCTCACGGGAAACCCCGCCGCTCGCGCTCGCCTCCTGCTTCTTCTGCTGCCTCGCGGCTGCCTCCCGCTGACGCTGGGTCTGCTCGCTCTCGTAGTGGCGGAACATGCCCACGATCGTGAACGGTTGGCCGTTGATCTGAATTCTCTCCCCGATGGGAATGATCTCCGCACCCGTCGCTTCCGGCGTTCCGAAAAGCTCGTCACGGATCCCCGTCCCGATCACGCAGACGCTGTGCGCAAATTCCTCGTCCAAAGCGGTCAGGAACCGCCCGTGCTCCACCTCGTAGAGGTTCATCTCCAACACCGCCGGCCAGGCGCCGACGATCTCCGACGGATAGTGATCCTTGGCCTGCCGGGAAACGACGCCACGCACGGACATCTCTGGTGAAATCACGCTCAGCAACGGGGCGTTTCGCTGCAGGGCATACACGTCGCGCAGCGTCCGTCCCGTCGCCATGTCCCTGAGATGCTCCTGGTGCGCCGGGACCTCCTCCTCCTCGAGCCGGACCTTGTTCAGGCCTCCCATCGCGATCATCGCCTCCTTCATCCCGTTCTCCATCCCCTTCACGATCGCCGCCATCGCCACAAGGCTCGCCACCCCGAGGACAATCCCCAGCATCGTCAGGGTCGATCGGAACTTGTGCGTCCATACTTCCTTCAGCCCGATCAGAATCGCGATGTAGACAGTCATGGTTCGTTTCGTCTCCCCGGCGTCACGTCACTCGTATCGAAGCGCCTGAATCGGATGAAGCCGCGAGGCGCGGATCGCGGGGTACAATCCCGCGAGAATCCCCACCAGGACACTGAACCCAAACGCGATCCCGAGGGACGCCACCGTAATCTCCGGCGCGTTGTCCGTGGGCGTGAACGCCCCGATCATCTCCACCACACCCCAGGAAAACCCCAGTCCCAATACGCCCCCCACCATCGAAATCACCACCGACTCAATCAGGATCTGGATGAACACCGCCTCCGTCGTCGCCCCCACCGCCTTGCGGATCCCAATCTCCCGCACCCGCTCGGAGATGCTCGCCAACATGATGTTCATGATCCCGATCCCGCCGACAAGCAGACTGATCGCCGCAATGATCGTCCCGTTCGTCCTCGCGTTCCGGATAAAGCCGTTAATCTCCGCCGCCCAATCCTCCTGCGTCCGAAACGTGAAATCCTCTATGCTCCGATGCGTGAACATGAGGATGTTCCGGGCCTGCTGCAATGCCGGCTCCAACTCCTCCACGCTCGATACCTTGAACTGGATGTTTGAAAGCCGAAAATCCGCCACCTCGTTCGTCCCGGTCCCCGAACGGAACTTAATGAACAGGGTTTGAAGCGGCATCATCACCGTGTCGTTCTTCATCCGGAAAATGAACCCGCCACCGCCACCGCGCCCACCCCATCCCCGACTCCGCACCGGCCCCGTCGCCATATTGTTGGTCGCCGCCTCCCGCTTCCGATACTCCCGCTCCCGCTTCGACTGGGCACTCTCGTAATGCTGCAGCATTCCGATGACCGTGAAGGACTGTCCGTTGATCGCCACGCGTTCCCCGATCGGGATGATCTCGTGACCCACCTCCTCCGGAGACCCCCAAAGGTCGTCCCGAACCTCGGTCCCGATCACGCAGACGCTCCGCGCCAGCTCGTTGTCCAAATCCGTGAACATCCGCCCGTGCTCCACCACATGCTCGGTCGCCTCCAAGTACCCCGGCCATGTTCCCGCCAGCACCGCAGCCCGTGTGTTCTTTCCACCTCGACTCAGCACCGCCGAAGACCCCGACCATCGCGAGTATTCATACGCCGGCACGATCCCTCGCAACATCGGCGCGCCATACTGCAGCGCCTCCACATCCCGCAGTGTGAGTCCCACCGCCTGATCGGCCAGGTGCCGTTGCCAGATCGGTAACTCGGTCTGAGGCTCAATGCGGACCTTCTCCAGTCCCCCCATCGCCACAAGCGCCTCCTTCATCCCGTTCTCCA
>JBBQIU010000374.1:0-4467 GCA_038325245.1 Verrucomicrobiota bacterium | reverse complement strand
GCAAAACGAAACCTACGGACGGAAAACCGTGTCACTTTGACGCAAAGACACCCCAATATCTAGGTCACACCAAAGCGTTGCGGCCGAAATTTCATTTTTCGCAAAGTAGAAACCGTCATGCGCTTGTTTTAGGGCTAGCAGCCCCGGCCGGAGCCTGAACGAAGGGGCCGGAGCGCAGGCAGGGTGCCGCGGCGGCACGCTGCCGAGCACCGGATTCAGCGCCCCGCAGTGAAGGCGCAGCGCCGGGGCTGTGGCACAGGCGCGGGGGCCGACTTCCTCGGCGCGGCCTGAGCGCCGCTAGATTCTTTCACACCGTTTGGCGGGACACCGGCGGTTAGATTTTCGTCTCGTCCTTCCATGTTACCTTGCCATCGGGTTCGATTGTGACGTGGATAGTCCCGCTGTAGTTGCGTTCAAAATACACATCCGCCTTGGCGGAATGCTGCTTCCCTGAGGAGTCTGCAAAATCAACGACCAGATGCGATGAACCACTGGGGTTCACCTTTGTCTCGAAAGATTCGGCAGGCTTCAGTTTCGGCGAGGATTTGCTGCCACCCGTGAACTTGATTTGGAGGTTTGTGATTTCCCCACCGCTGGCGTTGTTCACCAGGACGGTTACACCTGCGCCCGAAGGCTTGCAGGAAACCAGCACCATTCCAACGACCGCAAGCAATGCGACTAGTAAGAGCGCAATCTCGAAACGAGTTCTCATGTTGAACCTCAGTAGGGGTTGGCCGGTGGAGTTCCGCTCGGAGAAGTTTGCAACGTTCCATCGCGAGCAGCCTGAAGGCATTGGGCATTGCAGTCCGCTCCTGGCGTGCCAAAACCGCGACCAGTGGCATTGTTGGCTTGATCCATTGCTTCTTCGCCCGCTGGGTTTTTGTTGCACCGCTCATGCGTGTCACCGACATCCTTGGCTTGGCCAGCGCCGATTTCTTGCGCCATCCGACATGACCAGAAGCAGTGACGGAAAGCATCGGCTTGTCCGTTGTGAAGCCCTGGAAGTCCGCTTGCCCGCGCTGCTGCCAGCGCCTCATTCGCGAGCCGACGAGCCGTGTTTGCGTCCAGTGGGCCGACGGCTGCAATCTGAGCCGCAGCTTCACCGCATGGGCAGGGATTCTTTGGCCCGGTCGGGAAGCCGCCCGGTGGCACTGGAAAAGCATCAAGTCCCAGAAAATCGACTGTCGAGATCGGACTATTCCGAACGAAGAGGTAAAGATTTGCGCCACTGCCTCGGATGCTTGGCTTCCTCCTAAGCAGCAATTCAAACCCCGGTTCACCCAACGGGTCTCTATTTGGCCAACTACTCCGACCCAACGCGGTTCTGTAGGCGTATCGGCGACAACCCGTTGCGATTCCGTGGCTTCGAAGGCGCCTCCGTGAACTGCGACCCGATGGGCAACCCCGAGACCCCCCGACGCGAGTTTTGAGGGGGGAGGTCGCCTTGTTCGGCGCGACGATGCGGGGTGCCGTGGCGGCTGAGGGAAGCAGCCCGGCGGCTAAAAGAGGGAAGCAGCGGTGGACGGTGGATTCCACGGCTCAGAACCGTAGCGCCTCGGCGCCCTAACGGAAGGCGATTGACGAGGGGCGAGCGGGGGGCTGCGGCTTCGATGGTTTTGGCGCCGGCCATGATCCTTGGTTGTCGGTTGCTGATCGACCGGTGTCGCGACAGAATTCCCCCTTGAGCGATGCCTATATCGACCAACTGAATGCAGCCCGCTCGTGAAGCCCAAGATTTACCTGGAGACGACGATTCCGAGCTTTCTGACCTCCCGCCCCAGCCGCGATATCATTGCTGCCGGCCAGCAGCATGCCACTCGGGAGTGGTGGGATCACCGCCGCCATCGGTATGGGCTCTTCGTGTCCGGTTTAGTCTTGTTGGAATGTCGGCGCGGGGACCGCGTCGCGGCCAAGGCACGCGCGGCGGCCCTCGACCAGATCCCGGTTCTGGAAATGTCCGGCCCGGTGCAGGATTTGGCTCAAATCCTTATCACGAGCGGATTGATTCCGCCGAAAGCGGCACCGGATGCGGTGCACATTGCGATTGCGGCCGTACACGGAATGGACTTCCTTCTGACTTGGAACTGCCGGCACATCGCCAACGCGGCGATTGTCGACCAGGTTCGCCGGGTGTGCAGCGGCGCTGGATTCCCCGCACCGGTGATCTGCACGCCGTTCGAACTGATGACCTGAGTTGCTGCCGTGAAACACAAACTTCTTAGCCCCATCTGGCGAGTCCGCGACCGCATCGCGAAGGAGTGCGGATATGATCTCGAACGGCTCGCCGAACGTATACGAGGGGAAGAGTCGCGGTTCCCTGGCGAGGTCATTCGCTCTCCTATAGCCCCAAAAACACCATCCCGCAGGAAACGCCGGGTTCCCGCGGTCTGATTGCTGGGCTCCCTTGGCATTTTGGCGCAGGTGTCCCTATGCCTCACTTGGGCGAGTCTCGTGGCGACAGGTCAGGCGGAGCCCTCGATGCACTCGCCAGCGGTTCCCGGACGAACCTGTCCGCCAAAATGCCAGGGGGCGACGGTGGAGGAACCGCCGATGTTGTCGAAGTCGTTCGTGTGCCGTCTGCGGCACCTGATCGACCGCGACCACCGGCGGCTGTATCCGTCGGACTCCGGAGGGGAAGGCAAACTCCGGGGAACCGTGAAGACAGGGCAGACCATGGCAACGTGCGACGGCTTCGCTCCGGGGAACCCGGGGACCAGCCAACCGAACGACGATAAAACCGGGACGCGGTCGATTCCGCCAGCGGGGTGCGACGCACCCTTCTAACCGGTGAATAATGGCGAAGCTCTCGCCTGCAAACGAAGTCGGTCGGTCGGCCGGCCGGTCGGCCGGGAGGCTACGGGACGGCGTGGGCGGTTTGCATGCTCAAAACCCGCGACTCGCGACCTTCACGGCGATTCGGTCGCAGGTTGAAACTCACAGGGGGTCCCCACCGCGGCCCCCAGCGTCCTTCGCGCTCGAAGCGCGGGCGCCAGGGCCAGTGTGGGACAACATGGAGGGGAAGGTGTGCCCGGACCGAGAGATGAAAGCGAAACCCCAGCGCCCAACCTGGGGGCAAATGTCAAATGTGCGGAAGTGCGGAAGTGCGGAAGTGATCGCACTGTCTTCCAAGCCCATTTGTCAATTATCCAGATTTGACCCCATTGCCACTCCACACCGTAGCCGGTGAGGAACAACGCCGTTTCCCGCTTGTCCAGGCAGAGCCGGGGCCGGACCTCGGCGAGGTAACGCTCCAGCCAATGAATGGCCCGGGTGCCCAGGGGAACCACGCGGTCTTTGTGCCCTTTGCCACGTCGCACGGTGAGGGTGCGTCTGGCGGCGTGGAAGTCGGCGAGATGGAGGCGGCAGAGTTCGAGCCGGCGCAGGCCGGTCGAGTAGAAGACCTCGAGCATCGTCCGATCACGCACGCCGAGGGGATCGGTGACGTCCGGGATCGCGAGCAAGGCGTCGACCTCGGGCAGGGTGAGGGCGCCGCTGGGCAAGCGCTTCTCGGGCCGTGGAAGTTCGAGCTCGCTGGCGGGGTTGTGGCGGACGACCTTCCTCCAGGTCAACCACCTCCGTGAATGTCCGCTCAGATTGTCAAATGTCAGTGTTTGACCCCATTGCATTTCCCGTCAGGCGTGGACCCTGAGTCCGCCGGCGGCCAATAGGGTGGAGTCTTCCCGGGCACGATCCCGAGGAGGGGGCATTTCACTCCCGGGCAACTCCGGACCTCCCGGGACGTGACGACCGGAATCGCGTAGCTCGCGCTTTCGTTCTTTTGCGACTTCGACCCGGGAACTCGTTCGGAGGAACGAGATGTGGCAGCGATATGCTCGGGGCGCTGGGATCCAGTGTCCCAGTGGCGAATCCGGACCGTCAGCTTTCATGAACTGCACACATCTACCTGGTTCTTGGTGTCGATTCTCATTTCAGTGATGAAAGCGCGATGGATGATTGTTTGTGCAGAATCCACACCAAAGTTTGCGCGTAAGGTTCGAGGATGGCGACATGACCAACGACGACACCCCATCGTCAGGATTCAACAATCTGATCACAAAACGTGAGCTTGCGGCGCGCCTCCGAAAAACGCCCCGCTGCATCGAAATATGGATGAAGGCTCGTTACCTTCCGTACATCAAGATCGGCCATAGCGTCCTTTTCGATTGGCACGAGGTTGTCGCTTCTCTCAAGCGATTTGAGGTCAAATAGTCGCTTGGGGAAATTCAGATCACCGTTTCTCGCCTCACAGCGGCATCACTTCAAACCAACGCGTTGCGTCCTGTTCGGTTACGAGCTCCCGGTAGAGCTCGAAAATGATCTTGGGGCTGTTGCCTGCTTCAAGGGCCACTTGCGCCGCATTTTTCACGATCGCCAGTCGGTACGAACAGTAGCTGTGCCGGAGTCCGTTGTGCTTCCACCTCAACTTGGTCGGATTCGCATTGGCGCCTCTGCCGTCGTCGGCTGAAC
>JBBQIU010000373.1:0-4468 GCA_038325245.1 Verrucomicrobiota bacterium | reverse complement strand
GGTTGCTCACCTCGCCTTGCCGCCCGCGAACCCGGATATAGAACTCCGAGTCCTCGTTCCACGTGTTCGCGACGACACCCTCCGGGAGCAATCCATCGAAGGCCGAAACGGCGATGACACTTCGGGTCTGGGCGCTCGCGTATGCATCCGCGCTGAACTGCGCCGGTGAAAACTGGGCGGGTGAGAATTGGGCCGGAGAAAACTGCGCCGGCGAGAACTGTGCAGGCGAAAACTGGGCCGGAGAAAACTGCGCGGGAGCATAGGCGTCCGGGCTGAATTGCGCCGGGGAGAACTGCGCGGGGGAAAACTGGGCCGGAGAGAATTGTGCGGGAGAGAATTGTGCGGGCGAAAACTGGGCGGGGCTGAACGCCGCGGGCGAAAACTGGGCGGGCGAGAACTGGGCCGGAGAGAACTGTGCGGGACTGAACGCATCGTCGGCGAACTCGGCATCGAGCAACGGGAGGTCGGCGGGGCTGATGATTTCCTGATAGGCCTTCGCGATGTCCTTGAAGAGGACGAGGTCGTAGTTGGCGGCCAGTTCGTCGAGCGTCACGACGACGCGGCTGCCGGGTTCGACGCGGAACTTGAACCAGCGCGCCTCGTCGGGAGCGTCGAGCGTCGTGCTTTCGCGACCCTCGAAGACTCCTGCGACGTTTTGAAGGGGCACCAGACGGGCGCGGGGCCAGACGATATTGTCGAGGGCTTCCATGGGCGCGGCGGCGCACGGAACGGCAGCGGCCAGGAGCGCACCGAAGACGGCCAGGGACCAGGACCGCAAGACACTTTGGCCCGACTTCAGCAATTCGACGTACGGCATGGGATTGGGTGCATTTGCAAATCGCTCGCTGACAATTCGCTGAGCTCAATCAATCCGTATTGGGCCTGCGAGCCATCACTAAGCAACGACCGCTAAGATAAATAGAAATAGACCTTGGTGGTCAAGGGCCAAAAGGCAGCAACTGTGAGTGAGTGAGACTCTTGGAAGCGTGCTTCGCGGAATACGCCAACTTTCCGCTGGAACCGGCGAGGATGCCTTGGGAGCCTGAAAACCCATGAAGTACATCTTCGTGACGGGTGGCGTTGTCAGTTCCCTGGGAAAGGGGCTGACGGCTGCGGCACTCGGCACGCTTTTGGAACATCGGGGGCTGAAAGTGGCCCTTCAAAAGTTCGATCCTTACCTGAACGTGGACCCCGGGACGATGAGTCCGTATCAGCATGGGGAGGTTTACGTTCTGGACGACGGCGCGGAAACGGATCTGGATCTAGGTCATTACGAGCGGTTTACACACACAAAGCTGACGCGGCTCAACAACCTGACCAGCGGTCAGGTCTATCAGACGGTGCTGAACAACGAGCGGGAGGGGAAGTACCTGGGAAAGACGGTGCAGGTGATTCCGCACGTCACGGATGAGATCCAGAACCGGATCTACATGGTCGCGGAGATGACCAAGGCCGATGTCTTGATCACGGAGATCGGGGGTACGACAGGCGACATCGAGGGATTGCCGTTTCTGGAGGCGATTCGGGAACTTGCGCAGGATGTGGGTCCGCACAACTCGATCTTTCTCCATGTGACCTACGTGCCGTTCATCAAGGCGGCTGGGGAGTTAAAGACGAAGCCCACGCAGCAATCGGTGGCGAAGCTGCGGGAGATTGGCATCGCGCCCCAGATCATTGCGTGTCGTTGCGAGTATCCCCTTGAGAAGGAGGTACGGCAGAAGATCGCGATGTTCTGCAGCGTGCCGTACGAGGCGGTGATCGAGGCGAAGGACGTCGATCATTCGATCTATGAGATGCCGTTAATGCTCCAGCGGGAGCGGATGGACGACCTCGTCTGTCGGTTGCTTCACTTGGATGTGCCGCCGGCCGACATGCGGTCCTGGCAAGAGATCATCCGCAAGCTGATAGCCCCGGCGCACCGGGTTCGTATCGCGGTGGTGGGGAAGTACATCGAACTCCAGGATGCCTACAAGTCAGTCTATGAGGCGGTCATCCATGGGGGGATTGCCAACGACTGCGGGGTCCAGATCGAGAAGGTCGATGCGGAGCAGATCGAGCGGGACGGGCCGGAGCGGGTGTTGAAGGGGGTGGGCGGCATCCTGGTGCCTGGAGGGTTTGGGGAGCGCGGAATCGAAGGGAAGATCGCGGCGGCCCGGTATGCGCGGGAAACGGGAGTTCCGTATCTTGGGCTTTGCCTTGGGATGCAGATCGCGACCATCGAATTTGGCCGTCATGTGATGGGGTTGGTCGGGGCTCATTCCACCGAATTTCAGCGGGACACGCCGTTTCCGGTCATTGATTTGCAGGAGGATCAGCGAGGGCTTCGCCTGGTGGGCGGGACGATGCGGTTGGGGGCGCAGCCCTGCCAGTTGGTCATGGGGACGCGGATTCAGCGGTTGTACAACGCGTTCGTGGTGCATGAGCGACATCGGCATCGTTATGAGTTCAACAACGCGTACCGCGAGCGCTTCGCGGACGCCGGGTTTGTGTTTTCGGGAACGACACCGGACGGACGTCTGGTGGAATGCATTGAGCTGAAGGAACATCCGTTCTACTGCGCGGTGCAGTTTCATCCAGAATTCCAGAGCAAGCCGGACGCTCCGCATCCTCTTTTTCGGGGCTTCATCGCGGCGGTGCACGAGTACCTCCATCGGAAACCGCTCTAGCCTTGGTCCGCTGGGGAGACCGGCATTCATGATGTACAGCGAGGCGATGGAGTATTTACACGGGCTGGGGCGATTCGGCCTTCGTCCCGGATTGGAGACCGTGCGTGCACTGTCGGCGCGGTGCGGCCATCCGGAATCGAACCTTCGCTTCCTTCACGTGGCGGGAACGAATGGCAAGGGTTCCACGTGTGCGTTCCTTGAGTCGATTTGTCGCGAGTCCGGACTGCGGGTGGGATTGTACACGTCACCCCATCTGGTGAGTTTCCGGGAGCGTATCCAGGTGAACCGGGAGCAGATTTCCGAGGCAGCGGTTGCGGAATGGGTGTCGGAAGCCTGCAAATGGGTGGCCGAGGGGAGCGACTGGACGGAAGCGCACCCGACCTTTTTCGAGATGGTGACGGTGATGGCGCTGGCTTGGTTTGCGCGCCAGCGGTGCGACGTGGTGGTGTGGGAGACGGGCATGGGAGGGCGCTTGGATGCCACCAACCTGGTGATTCCGCTGGTTTCAGCCATCACCAACATCGGCTGGGACCACATGGAATGGCTCGGGCCCACGCTGACGGCCATCGCGGGCGAAAAGGCAGGCATCATCAAACCGGGCGTTCCCGTGGTGACGACCGAGGTCGACCCGGAGGTGGTTGGCGTTCTTCGCCGCGTCGCGGACGGATGCGGGGCGCCGTTTCGACAGGTCGATCCGGACGCCGCCGAGTGGGCCGTCTATCGGGACGCACCGTTGTCGCTGTACGGGGCGCATCAGCAGCGGAATGCGGTACTCGCGGTGGCGGCCATGCAAGCGGCGGGCGTGGCGGGACCGATGGAGGATTCAGAAATGCTGCGGGGATTGCAGCGGGCGGAGTGGCCTGGACGGTTTCAAATCCTGCGCCGCGGCGGGAGGACGATCGTGCTGGACGGAGCCCACAACAGGCCCGGATTCGAGGTTTTGGCGAGGGCGATGGCCGAGAAATTCCCTGGGCAGCGCTATGGTTTGCTTGTCGGTATGCTGGCCGACAAGGACCCGGCGGCGGTTGGGGAGCATTTGGTTCCAGGCGCTTCCCGGGTTGTCGTGGTGCGTGTGGCGTCCAATCGGGCGGGCGACCCGGCGTCGTTGCAGGGCATCTGCAGGACGGCGGAAGGCCAGCACCCGGTGGAAGTGGCTTCCACGCTGGCGGACGCGTGGAAGCGTCTCTCCGGAGAGGGTTTGGTCCTCGTCACCGGTTCCCTCTATTTGATCGGAGAAGCCATGGAATTTCTGGGGGAAGCCTCGGGGAATGAACGCCCGTTGAACGATTGGAGTCCAAGAAACTGAACAGGCGTGGAGACCGACGACCGCTTCAAACAGCCTCCCGAAGCTGCCGTTGCCGTCCTACGCCTGTTCCCGCATTCTCGCGGAACGGATGCCTGCCGAACCGTTTTACCGGTACACCGATGACTCCACGCGCCGGCGACTGCTGGGCGCGTTCGTGGTGTCGTTGCTGGCGCATGTTTCCTTTTTCAGCGTGGTGCAGATCGGCAACCAGTTGAACTGGTGGGATGCCAAGCCGTTTTCGATGTTCCGCAAGGTGCGCTTCACCCCGGAGGAAATGGCCAAGCTTCAAGAGGAGCAACGCCGCAACGAGGAGGAGCGGCGCTCGGCCGAGCCCACTCTGTTCGTCCAGGTGACACAACCCTCCGAGGAGACCCCGCCGCAAACGACGTTTTACTCCTCGCTCTCGAGTCGCGCCGCGAATCCTGAGCCCGCACCCGGGAACCAGCCTAAAATCGACGGGCGCCAGACGCAGACGCTCCGGACGGAGGACGCCCCC
>JBBQIU010000372.1:0-4469 GCA_038325245.1 Verrucomicrobiota bacterium | reverse complement strand
CTCTCCGCGTGCGGCCTTCCCCTTTCCGGCGAGTCCAATGGTGGTGGTTGGCAAGCCTGTTTTCCGCCGCCTTTCGCGCGTTCTCAGCAGACGCGGACTCGGATGCGGATGCGGAGGCGGAGGCGGAGGTGGAGCCGGTCGTGGTGCGGGAAGCACTGGTTCTCGAAGCGGTGGGGCGCGCTGGAAGGAATACGCTCTTCACGGATGCCGTGGAGGCGGAGATCGTCGCGGGACGTTGGCGCCCGCCGCAGTCCGGCGACGTCGTTCGGTCGGCGGGCGGGGCGGGGAGCCGGACCTGGACGAATGCGGTGGCGGATGCTGAGGGATGGTTCACCGGCCGAGCAATGCGGGGGGGGTGGGTCTACTTCAACCATTCTGCCCCGGAGCACTCCGTGGTTTTGTTGAATGCCGCGGGCCATTCGATGTCCTACGTGAACGGGGAGCCAAGAGCTGGCGACGTCTATGGCTACGGTTACGTCTCCGTGCCTGTGGCCTTGAAGCCGGGGTCGAACGATTTCCTGTTCGCGTCTGGCCGCGCGGGATTGCGCGTGCAACTGCAGAAGCCGATCGCCTCGGTATTCCTCCAGTCCGCGGACGTGACGGTCCCGGATTTGATCGTGGGCGAGGAGACCGACGCCTGGGCGGCGGCGGTGATGGTGAATGCGACGACGAATTGGATTCGGAATGCGAAGTTGGAAGCCTCCCTGGCGGGCCGGGTGACGGAGACCGGGGTCGGGGACGTTCCTCCGTTGGGGATTCGGAAGGTGGGATTTCGAATCCGCAGTCCGAAGCCTGAATCGGATGGGAAGGCGGCACTTTCCGTGACGCTGAGGCTTCCGGGCGAATCGTTGCGGATCGGCAAAGCGCTGGGGGTCGAGTTGCGGATGCGGCGCCCGAGCGAGACTCACAAGCGGACGTTCTTGAGTGAGGTTGACGGCAGCGTGCAGTACTTCGCCGTAAATCCTGGGGCCTCCATGCCGATTGGAAAGGCGCCCGCGTTGTTCCTGTCGCTTCACGGCGCGAGCGTCGAGGCGATGGGGCAGGCGGACGCCTACTCGCCGAAGCGCTGGGGGACACTCGTGGCACCCACGAATCGGCGTCCCTACGGCTTTGACTGGGAGGAGTGGGGGCGGCTGGACGCCCTCGAAGTTCTGGAACTGGCGAAGGCCCGATTCCGGCCCGATCCGAGCCAGGTGTACCTGACGGGACATTCGATGGGGGGGCACGGAACGTGGAGTTTCGGTGTGACCTTCCCGGACCATTTTGCGGCGATCGCCCCGAGCGCCGGGTGGATCAGTTTCTTCTCATACGGGGGGACGGACGCGTTCACCAACGCGATGCCGGTGGAGGCGATGCTCCGGCGTGCCGCGGCGTCGAGTGACACGTTGGCGATGGCGACGAACCACCTACACCACGGCGTGTACATCCTGCATGGCGATGCCGACGACAACGTGCCGGTGCGCGAGGCGCGCCGGATGCGGGAGGTCTTGGGAAGGTTTCACCGCGACCATGACTGGCACGAACAAGCGGGTGCCGGGCATTGGTGGGGGAACTCGGACGAACCTGGGTCGGAATGTGTCGACTGGCCTCCGATGTTTGATTTCTTCGCGCGCCATCGTATTCCTGTGTCCACCGAAGTGCGCCGGATCCATTTCGTGACGGTCAATCCCGGGGTGAATCATCGTTCGCACTGGCTGGGTATCGAATCGCAGGAGCGGGCGCTGGAGCCGAGCGAGGTGTCGGCCCTGTGGGACCCGGGATTGCAGCGCGTGACGGCCACGACTCGGAACGTGCGGCGCCTCGTGTTCGATGCGGGGACGTTTGGTGCGGCCGCCCAGGGGTTCAGTGTCGACCTCGACGGGACGAAACTGGAGGGGGTTCGGCCGGAATCGGCGGGGACGGAGACGGCTGCCGGCTCGTCGGGCGAATGGAACCATCGATTGCGCTTTGAGCGGAAAGGGAGCGAATGGGTGGCGGCCGGGCCGGGGAACCTGCGAAACAAGGGGCCACGTCGGAATGGGCCCTTCAAGGACGCATTCCGGCATCGGATGGTTTTCGTCTATGGCACGGCGGGCACTCCCGACGAGAATGCGTGGGCGCTGGCGAAAGCACGGTACGACGCGGAGAGTTTCTGGTACCGGGGCAACGGTTCCGTGGACGTGATCGCGGACACGGCCTTCTTGTCGGATCGTCATGGGGATCGCGGGGTGATCCTGTACGGGCATTCGGAGATGAATGCGGCGTGGTCGTCGCTCTTGGATGGGAGTCCGGTGATGGTCCGGCGCGGGGAGATTCGTGTCGGGGAAAGGACTGTGCGGCGGGAGGACGCGGCGTGCCTGTTCATTCAGCCGCGACGGGATTCCGAGTTCGCGAGTGTGGGTGTGGTGGCGGGGAGCGGAATGGTGGGACTACGGTTGACGAACCGGCTGCCCTACTTCATGGCGGGGACGGGCTATCCGGACTGCCTGGTGGTCGGTTCCGACGCGCTGGAAACAGGGACCCGTGGGATCGTGACCGCCGGTTTCTTTGGTAATGACTGGTCGGTGGAGCGAGGCGAGTTTGCGTGGGGGCAGGAGTAAGAAGGCTCAGCGGCGAGAACTCGACGTGGAGATCGGCGGGACACGATTATCGAACGGTTGCCTCACCGTCGCAGGCGGAAGAATGCGTGGGTTGCGGTGGAGGGCACAGGATGAGAATTTCCGCTGACCCCACTCACCGGAGTCCAGACGGAGGCCAGGGATGTGGTGGTTTCCAGCGTGTAGCCCTCACTTCCGGCCGGCCAGTTGAGGGTGATCCCTCCGTTCGAGCGGGTCACACTGAGCGTGGGCGCGCCGCCGGTCCCGTTCCCGAGCGAGTAGAGGCCGAAATCGTCGATCCCGAAGTACCAACTGTCCGTACCGGCATGAGCGAAGCGGAAGCGCACGGCGCGCTGGTTGTCGGCCTGCGGCAGGGGGAAGAATTCAATTCGCTTGGAACTGATGGGATCCTCGTCGATGCGCGCGAGGACGTTGGGTCCGAGGGCGCTGGAGACCGGCGCGGCGATAAAGGCACCGTAGGTGCCACCCACGTCGGCGCCGGAACCATCGATGTACCTGGCGACATCGTCGTGTCGCTGGTTAAAGGTCGCGACGGCATCGACGGAAACTCCTCCCGGGGCCATGACGATATCAAAGGGGTCCAGGTAGTAGGCCACGGGTAGCCAGGAGATGCCGCCGTCAATGGAGTATTCAATGGCTGCAATACTATCCTCATTTTGCTCCCAGACGCTCTTGAAGCCCAGGTGCACGCCGGTTCGACCACTGAGATCGAAATCGGACGTAAACAAATAGAACACCTGCGACCCATTCCGGCTTTGAAACCCGGAGTTCGCGAAGAGAAAGCGGCCGCGTGGCAGCGGTTCGTTGTGAACCTTTCCATTGACGACATTGAAAAGGTTCACTGACAGGACCCGTATGTAATCACTGACGAGACTGCCGGAGTCCCCGTAGATCGCGAATGGGTTCTCAAACCGAGCGGCGCTGACAGAGGTCCACCGACTGTAGGCGGCGGAGGCGAGACTTTGAAAATTCTCCGCGCTCAGCAGAGGTGTGACGTAGCTTTCCTGGGTCCAGCCTGCGGGCAGCGAACCTTCGGGCACGGAATCGAAATCCAGGAAATGGATGGGCTGGGGAATCTGCAGGTCAGTATAGGGCCCCACGATGATGGTGCTCGTCGCCTGGAAGCTGTTGGGGGGGGAGGCGTCGTCCCGGGCCGAAAGCATCCAGGTGTGCGGACCGGATCGCGGCAGGTTGGGATTCGTGTAGCGCACCATGAGGAGTCCCGCGTCGGTGCTGACCATGGCTGGGACGGCTGTTCCATCGAGGGTGAGCGTCACCGAACCTGGCACGATGAGCGAGGTGCCATTCGTGAAGACCGCTGAAAACTCGAGAACGGGTGGGACATTCGAGCTTCCATGGAGGGGGGTAACCGGCCCAATCACCGGAGGAACCTCGGTTCCAGGTGTCACTTCAAACGTGTCACTGAAGAGGATCTCGTTGCTGTCATTCCGAAATAGGTGGGCGTTGTAGACTCCGGGCTCTCGAACACCGGTGGGAAACGACACATAGCCTTCCGTCATTCCTTCGTTCCCGGCCGTAGTCCCATCGACATAAAGCCGCAGGGCAGGCGTGTCGGTTCCGGGAGTCTGGCCGGCGCGGAAGATTCCGATCCAGTCCTTCGGATTTCCCGGGCCGCCACTGAAGTTCACAAAGATTGTGGTGTGCGCCCTATAGGTGCGCTGAGTGACGCGCAGAATGGGCTGGTTCCGGTTGAGAACGACGATTTGATTCGAAGCGATGGGGATGTAGCCGTCGTCAACAAAGAAGTAAACGGCCCAGGTGCCCGCGAGCGGCAGCCCGCCGAACAAGGTCACAGATCCGTCGCCAACGCCGGTCAGACCATTCTGTGTGCCATCGACGTAGGACCACAAC
>JBBQIU010000371.1:0-4470 GCA_038325245.1 Verrucomicrobiota bacterium | reverse complement strand
GTCGCTTCCTTCAATCAGATCCATCAACGGCTGGTTTTGTCCCAGCCGGGCGAAGGCCTCGCCCCGCTCCAACCGCGTCCAATCCTGCAGCGACAACATCGCGTCACTGATCGAGGGCAGAGCCGATCGCAGCCGTCCGGTCGGGTCGTACAACCGAAGGACCAGCACGCCCCTTAACCGAGTGGTGAGCAACAAGGTGGTAAACCGATCCTCGTCGGGCTGGGTCAAGCCCAGCGCCATCCACTCTTCCTCCGCCAACCTTTGTTGCAATCGGACCACCGCCATCAGCGACTCCGCCTCCCGGGCGAGCACCTGGCGATGCAGATCGACTCTCAAGCGCAGCGTCACCAAGGCCACGAATGCGGCAAACACCCCGAGGACAACCAGCGTCACTGCCAGGGGCAGGCGTCGAAATGAGGCGGCAGTCGGGATCAAGGCCATGGTCGAGGGACGCTAGAATGCAAAAGCCGCTCCGGCGAGCAGGGCCTTCGTGGCATAACTCGCGTTTTCCTCGTTGCTCCGGCTGCGTTCCCACCGGCCCTCGGCGAACAGCGTCCAGCGCTCCCGCACGCTGCGTTCCGCTCTCATCGAAACCTCGGCGTCTTCCCGCCGCCGCCTCGGCGGATCAAATCCCGTGCCCACCGTTTGCACCCGATAAAGGTAGCGTACCCCCGCCCCTTCCAAGGAAAGCCGCCATCGTTCCTTCTTCCAGGCCAACGCCAGTCTCGCGCGGCGTTCATCGTAGTCAAAATACCCCGACGCATCATCCCGGTTCTCCAGACCGAGGACGACCAGCGACGTACTCCACGATCCACGGGAAAACTGGGCCTTCAATTCCACCTCCTGCTGGGTGAGTGAGAGCAGGGTGCCGGTCAACGCCCGCCCTCCGGCCGTGTACTCGGGGCGCTCCGCATAGTCCCGTCGTCGCGAAAGCAAACTCGCCGTGAGCGTGACCCCACCCGATGGCGTCCAGACCAGTCGTCCTCCGACTTTACCCTCATCGAAATCCTCCTGGAACTCCCGGTAGTCGCTCCGATGCCCTTGGCCAAAGGCCGTCAGCGAGATCACCGACGACGGCGAAACCCGCACTTCACCCCCCGCCATCGCACCCTGAACCCGCAACCTGGCCACCAGACGTTCCGCCTCGGTCGCGGAAAGATCGAAGACCTGATCCTGGAAATATCCCTGGGTGGTCAACGTCGCCCGGACCGCCGGACGCGGCTGCCAGCGCACCTCCGCGTGCGCGAACCACTCCTGTTCACCCGCAATTTCGGACGGCGGATCGAGGTACCGGGTGACGTCCCCATTGAGAAAACCCACCCACTCCCAATCGCCCTTGGGCAGACGCCACCCGAAGGTTTCCAGTTGCCCGCGCAGGAAAAACCGATCGTCCGCGTCGACTGAGCTCAGCAGCACGTTGTCGCGCCAGCCGGCCGACGCGCGGACGGTTCCTCCCACCTGCCAAACCGGCAATTTGAGAGCCTCCAATTCCGCCCGCAGCTCCGGGGGCAGAGCCGCCAGTTCTTCTTCGGTCAGCGAAGCCAGTGTCGTGCTCAGGGAAGTCAGCGACGGAGGCACGACCGGCGTGGCTTCTGCCGCAGTCAATGACGTGGGCTCACTCGCCATCATGCCGCCGAGAAAACCCAGCAGCCAAATCCTGGAAATCAGCGTGCGCACCACCGGCAAGTCCTCGTTAAACGAACAAGGCGGAGGTCATCAGACCTCCGCCTTGAAGGCAAGCGGGCGCGGCCAGCTTCTGCCGCAACCGCAAAAGTTTCGACTTAACCGCCGCCATTCTTCCGCGCTTCGCGCAAGGTCTTGAGCTCTTCGCGGATCTTACGGGCAAGTTCGCGCTGCTGATCCTGACGGGCGGCCTGAGATTCATGCATCTTCGCCAGCAAGGCGGCCCGCTGCTCAGCGGTCGCGGCCAACAACGCTGCCAATTCGACCCGACGCTGCGCCAGCAAGGCTTCCCGCTGGGCATCAAACTGCCGAATCATCGTCTGAACTTCAGTCGGCGTCGCACCGGGCCGCGGCATGTTCAGACCCATGCCGACCGGAGTGGTCGGCCGAACGGGGGGCGTGCCAGCGGCTTGGGCAAAAAGTCCGGTGGATCCGGCGAGCAAAGCGGCGGCGAGGGTCAAGGTTTTCGGGATGAGAGCGTTCATGGAATGGATGAGTTTTGGACTAACGTTGCGACCTCTTTTGCAGCCGCCGTGCCAGACTCAGATAGTTTTATAAACTATTTAAAAGCAGGTAGTTAAGATTATTGCATCCATCCTTCAGCACTCCACTTTGGGTATCCTGCCCCAAGTTTGTTCCCCAAGTTGGGGAAATTTTCCCAACGCCCGGGCACAGGCCTGCCTTCACCTCAAACTCCTTCTGCCCATCCCCTCAAACCACGAAACTCGTTCCGAGTTCCGCACCTCCAAGCTCCCCCTTCCGTCGTAGAGGAACGCGAAACGCGTTTCTCCTCCGACTCCGACTCCGCCGCCCAACCCATCGACTTACTGCGTCTCCGCCCCTTTACCCTCGGTCTTCAGGCGGTACCGCACACTATCGCGCGACACCCCCAGAAGCCGGGCAGCGGCGGAGACATTTCCCTCGCTCTGGGTCAGCGCTTGGTTCACCAGACGGTCAATCGCTGCTTCCAACGAAAAGCCTTCTGGCTTGAACTGGAAATTCGGATTCAGCCAATCCTCGCCCGAGGGACTGGCCCCAACCGTCGTCCGCACGAGTCCCGTAAACACAAGTTTATCATCATCAAAGACCAGGGACCGCTCGATCTCATGGGCCAACTCCCGGACATTTCCGGGCCAGCGATGCATCAAAAGCCGCGTCCGCCCGGCGTCCGGGATCTCACCGGCCGGCAGTCCATATCGCTGGGCCACCTGGCCAACCAGCACTTCGGCCAACGCGATGACATCCTCGCCGCGTTCCCGCAGCGGAGGAATCCGAACGCGAAAGAGGTCCAGTCGATGCAACAGATCCTCGCGAAACTTCCCCGAGGCCACCGCCTGCCGCAAATCAACATTGGTCGCGGCAATCAAGCGGACGTCGATCGGAACCATCCGATTGCCGCCCACCCGCCGGATCGTCCGGTCCTCAATCACCTTCAGCAACTTGATCTGCACCGCTGGGGAAAGACTCGGAACCTCATCCAAAAACAGGCTTCCGCCTTCCGCCGCCTCGAGCAACCCAATGCGCGCCTCCTTCGCATCGGTGAATGCACCCCGTTCATGTCCAAAGAGCTCTGATTCAGCAAGGCTTTCCGGAAGCGCGGAGCAATTGACTTCAATCCAAGGTCCATCAGCCCGTGGGCCCCGACGGTGGAGCCAACGCGCGAGGCTGGTTTTACCCGTTCCGGTCTCACCTTCAATCAGCACCGGCGGGAGCATCGCTCCGGTGGACGCCAGCCGGGCGTCCGCCGCGAGGATCTTGTCCAGTTGGGTCCGCACTCCCGCGAGCGATCCCCCAAAGAAAAACCCCTCCTCCGTGGCTGCTTCCTGTTGCTTGCGAAATTGGTCTCCACGCTGCGTCTGGCGATCGCGACGCGCCCGCGCCAAACGGGGCGCCAACTCATCGGGATCGAAGGGCTTGACCAGGTAATCCGCCGCCCCCAGTCGCATCGCCTCGACCGCCCCGCTCACGCCGCCTTCCGCCGTCATGATGATCGGCACCGTATGCGCCGATATCGCCTTGTCCTGCAACAGACTGAGGCTGCGTCCATCGGGAAGGTGGACGTCCAGCAGCGCAAAATCAAAACTGAGATCCAGCAGCACCCGGCGCGCCTCCGCCAACGACCCCACCGCCGTCACCTCCACCCCCAGCTTCTGCAGATGGGCCGCGAGACGTTTCCGGAGAAGGGTTTCGTCCTCGAGCAGCAGGAGACTGGCGCCGGCAAGATTCATCAAGCTCCCGGCAGTCCGTCCCCCCAACTGCCCGGTGTCGATCCGATTTCCATCCGGTCCCCACCCCCACCTCCATCCCCTCCCCGCATCAATCCCCCCCGCGCTCCCAACCCAATGTCATCCAATAGATGACATCCACTCCGGTGCCCGGGGGACCCGTCCGCCTGCTACCGATCCCGTTTTCACCGTCCACCGCCGCGGTCTCCCGCCGGGACGGCGGATCGGGATGTCATCGAATGGATGACATTGGGTCGGAGTTTGGATGCACGATTCGCTTTCGGCTCAGCCCGGAGGCGGGGAGGCGCGGTCGATTTTCCGGATTGGCGAAACGGCGTTCCTGGTTCTGCTTTCCCCGTGCTCCCGTACTTTCCTTTCACCGGCGAAACGGCTGGGCCGGCCATGGGACTCAAGCCGCTCGACCTGGCAGCGTGGATCGAGCCGGATTCGACGGACGCGGCCAGGCTCAAGCTCAAGGAGGAACTGCTGCGCAAGGAACGAGCCCTCGTTCTTTGCGCCGAACCGGACACGGTGGACGCCTGCCGGGAACTTTACACCGTCC
>JBBQIU010000370.1:0-4477 GCA_038325245.1 Verrucomicrobiota bacterium | reverse complement strand
GAATACGACGGTAGGTCGGCCCCTCTATTCGACGACGGAATTCCGGCTGCAGGAAATGGACTTGCGCTTCATCCGCGGTGAGTTGCCGGAGTATCGGCAATTTGGGGGTCCGTTCGTGCCGGGGCTTTCGATTATCGACGTTCTCATGTTCAATCCCGTGGAGCGGATTCAGGCGATGCTCCAGGCATGTTCCCTGGTGGAATAGGCGCCATGGGGACCGGGGAGTTCGTGGACGTCACCATCATGCAACCCAAAGACGATGCCCTCCGGGAAGAGAGGAAGTTCCTCGACCGTGTTTACCAGACTTACACCGTGGACACGTCGGCCCAGACCATGGCCATGCGGCGGCTGATCGTGCGGACGTTTGCGCCGTTCGTGCCGCGGGGTCGGGGCCTGGAGTTGGGGTGTTCAGACGGGTTTATGACCGAGATGTTGGGGGCGCGGTTGGAGTCGCTGGATGTCGTCGATGGATCGCGCCGCTTTCTGGACGTCGCCGCGAAGAGGATGCTTCCCAATGTGCGCTTTCACTGTGCGCTGTTTGAGGAGTTCACGACCGCAGAGCGCTATGACTGCGTCTTTGCCAGCTACATTCTTGAGCACGTTCAGGATCCGGTGGCAGTGATGCGAATGGCGCGGTCGGTGCTGAAGCCGGGAGGGCGGGTGTGCATTGTGGTTCCGAATGCGCGGGCGCTGTCGCGGCAGCTAGCGGTGCACATGGGACTCCTGGCCGGGCTCAAAGAGATGACGCCAAACGATCACAACCACGGACACCGCCGGGTCTATGACCGGGTCGACCTGAACCGGCAAATCGCGGAGGCGGGCCTCGAGAACGTGAGCCAGGGCGGCATCATGCTGAAGATTCTGGCGGACTTTCAGCTCGATGAATTGATCGGTCGGGGGATGTTGGGGGAAGCACAGATCGACGGGCTTTATAAGCTCGGACTGGAGTATCCGGATCTTTGTGGCTCGCTGTTCTCCATTTGCGGCGCAAAGGAATGAAGACCGGAATCCTCTACGGCTCCTGTCACGGTCGAACCCGGAAGGTCGTGGAGCACGTGCGCGCCAGGCTGGCGGTGGAGGTCGATGTCCATGATGCGAAGGAAGTCGCCGACCCCGCGGCACTGGCCATGTACGACATCCTGTTCGTGTTCTGTCCGACCTACGGGGACGAGGAACTGCAGCCGGACATCGAGTCGTTTCTCCTTCGTTTTGACACGCGGCTGGACGGACGCCTCTTCACGGTCTGCGAGCTGGGCAACTATTACGGGTATGACGATTATACGTTCGGCGCGCTCCGGATCATCCGGTCCCATTGGGTGGCGCTGGGGGCTCGGGAATTGTGCGGGCCGTTGTCGTTGGACTCATTGCCGCAGGTTCCCTGGGGCCATCTCGACCGGTGGATAGCGCGGTGCAACGAGGCGTTAGGGCAACATGTTGGACACTGAGTCCATCGAATCGATCGGGCGTCTCGTGCGCCGTCCGTTCCGGCATCGCATGGAAGGGGATCGTTGCGTGGAGCTGGACCTGACGTCTGAATTCGATCCTTACCAGGGTCTGATCCGGCACCTCGATCCGCAGGAGAAGCAGGCCGTCCTGACGCTGGTGGGGCGTCTCGAGGGACTGCGCGTCCTGAATTTGCGCCGCAATCTCCTGGGAGACATCGGACCCATGCTTGGCCGACTGCGGGAGCTGGAGCATTTGAATCTCGGGTCCAATTATCTGGGCAAGATGCCCGATGAAATCCAGGGATTGAACCGGCTGCGTTCCCTGCAAATGGGCAACAACGACCTGACTCAGTTGCCGTCGTTCCTGGGCGGTCTGGGCAGTCTGGAGTCCATCGCCCTTCATAAGAACCTCGGTCTCAAGTCGATTGACGCTCTGGAGGATCTGAAGGGACTCCGGAACCTTAATCTCTACTTCGTTAATCTTCGGCAGCTGCCGCGCTTCGTCTACGCGATGAAGGAATTGCGGACTCTAACGCTTTGGAATGTCCGCCAATTTCCGGAGAGTCTCGAGGCCTTTGAGTTCCTGGAGTTCTTCACCGACTGCGGAACTCCTGGTCTGCGGGAGCTTCCTCCCGGGTTCACGCGGCTCCGGAAGCTTCGCATGGCCCGCCTCTTTCAGAATCGAATCGAGGTTCTTCCCGATGACATCGGAGATCTGGCGGCATTGGAGCAACTTTCGCTGTACCAGAACCACCTCCGGAGCTTGCCTGATTCGTTCGGTCGCCTCGCGAAGTTGGAGAAGCTGAATCTGGGATGGAACCGGTTGGAGGCCTTCCCTCCGTGTCTCGCCCGGTTGGCCGGATTGCGCTGGCTCGGAATGTTCGAGAACCCGCTTTCCGGCGACAGGCCCTCATTGCGGGACGGAACCCGGGTGGATTGGGAATGGCCGTTTAGTTCCCAGGAGCGGACAAGCTGAGCCGGGTCGGTTTTGGGATCACGCGCACGAAGACGCGAAGAGCGCCGAAGCGAAAGGGAAGAAGCGGAAGTGGCGATTTCGAGCGGCTTGAGGCGACGCGCCAAAGGGCGCGGGCGGCAGGCGTCTTGGGCATCAAGTGTCTGGGCTCAGGGGGTCGGGCTGGCGACGAACTCTTCGATTTTTTTTCCTGCCGGGACCTCCCAGACTTGGACGGTGCCGTCGTGCCGGGTCGTGGCGAAGGCTCCAATGTCCGGATGGATCGCCAAGCCCAGGAGGGGCTCCCCGTCTGCCCCGAGGGCGCGGATGAACGCGAGGTTGGTGGCGCGGTATTCGCGAATGGTCCCGTCGCTCCAGGCGCTTAGGACAGAGCCGTCCCAGATCCGCAACCGGCTTGGCGCGGCGGGAACGGCCTCGGAAGCTTTCGCGTCCCTCCCGGTTTCCACGTTCCACGATCGGATGCGCCCGTCCTTACCGGCGGTCGCCACGCGGTTGGTTCCCGGGAGGAACACGACGGCCGTGACGGCCTCTTTGTGGTCGCGGAAGGCGGAAACCAACGAACCGTCCGAAAGGTCAAAGACGCGCGCCGTACGGTCGCGGCTGGCGGAGGCAAGGCGCTGTCCATCGTGGCTGAACGCGAGATCGAGAACCCAATCGGAATGGCCGGTGAGCGTGCGGATCCGCGTCAGGGTGGACGCCTCGTACACGCCGATCCCACGGTCGGCGCCGGCCACGGCGATTCGGGAGCCGTCGGGGCTTTGGGCGAGAGCGAGCAGCGTGTCGGTGGTTCGGAAGAAGATGCGCGGGGAGGTCGCGCGGGTTAGATCCACCACGCCAGCCGCGCCGTTTCGGCCCGGAGTGCCGCCCGCGAAGGTGAGAAGGGTCCCGTCGGGATGGAGCACCAAGGCCTGGAGGCGTTCCGGGACGTTTCCGATACGGCGTTCGAGAATCCCCTCCTGGCTCCAGACGGTGATTTCTCGGAACCCGGCTGTGGCAATCCGGTTTTGGGAAAGCCAGGCGACGGCGGGAATTGGGACAGGATACGCGTAGGTCGGCGGCGCGGCCCTGAATGCGGAATGGGCGTACTCGGCGAGCGGTTGCGTCGGGTCCTCACCGTCGAAGCCGGCTCCTTCCGAGATCCAGCGGCGGAAGAGGCCGACGGTGGATGGGTCGAGGCGTTCGCCCTTCTGCGGCATGCGATCGTCCGCATCCTCCGTGATCAGGAGTTGGAAAAGGTGACTGCCCTCCGGATCGCGCGGCTTTACCGGGGGCCCACCGCTCTCGCCACGTTCCAGGAGGCGGACATAGGAATCGGAACGATACCCCCCCTTGACGGCATCATCGCCATGGCAACGGACGCAGCGTTCGGCCAGCACGGGCGCGATGTCGCGGGTGAAGGAGACCGGGGAATCGCCGTATGCTTCGCCCGCGGCGAGGAGAAGCAGGACAATCACGTCCGCGAGGGTACGGCGTCCTCTCGATCTCCGGTTCGGGACGCGGGGCGGCATGGCGACGTGGGGAAGAGACTATTCCTCGCTGGTGACCGAATCGTGGAACGTGAGGATGTCCCCCTTGGACCCCGCGAGTTCTGCTTCCTTGAACCGGATGGCGGACCGGGGATGCTGGTTGAGCATTCCGGTGAGGAGATAGGGAAGGTCGTAGCCCCAAAGGAGCTTTGATCGCAGGGGTTCGATGTGATTCTGCACGCACTCCAGCACGGGGCGCAGGTTGAACTTGGGATTGCGGAGAAACGCGAGGATCAGCTCCATCGGGCAATTGCCGGCGCCGCGGCCGAGGCCGGCCAGGGTGGCGTCCACGTAATTGGCGCCTTCGATGATGCCCTCGATGGTGTTGGCGTAGGCGAGTTGCATGTTGTTGTGCATGTGAACGCCAACTTCCTTGCCGGAGGCTTTGGCGGCATCGAGATACTTGCGGACGAGGTAGTGGACCTGCTCGCTGTACAAGGCGCCGAAGCTGTCGACGACGTAGATCGCCTTGGCTTCCGACGTGGCCAGCATGGCGAGTCCCTCGTCGAGTTGGCGGTCGGGCACAATCGAGG
>JBBQIU010000369.1:0-4492 GCA_038325245.1 Verrucomicrobiota bacterium | reverse complement strand
AGCCCTTCTCGCCGGTGCACAGCGGCAGCATGAAACCAGTGATGGCGGTGCGCTTTCCGTCGAGCGCCTTGATCGAGAAGCCGGACTTAGGAGAGAGGAGTGGGCGGAGCGCGCCCCGGAAGAAGGAGATAATCGCGCGGTTCCAGAATCAGAATTCGGGGGGAAGGCAACGAAATCTCGAGTGAGATAAAAACAGGCGCGGTGAAAATCGGCGGCGCACCCGCGAAATGAACCTGCCCATGAGCGAACAGGGAGATAGCGCACTCATGGCCCCCCTCGTCGGCGTCGGCGTGGATGAGGTTATGGAGCGAAGAATTGGCGGCAAAGGCACCGCAAAGCAGAACGAGCACAGCCAACGCAACTGCCCCCAAGGCTTTCGCCCGGTGCGTCGTGTCGCTCATGTCTTGATCTGATTGCAAAGCGGTTGCATTAAAGCGAACCGGGCCTTCACCACCAAGACGATTCCCCTCGAGCAAGCCCTTTTTCATTGCAAGTCACCTGCATCTGAAGGCCACGGCCTGACCGTCGCTTCTTTTAGCGGTGGTTCATCGGTGGAAAATTTGGCGAGCGCGAATGGCAACAATCTACGCGCCTTCGATGATGTTCAGACTCATGGCATACGATTTTTGCCTATCCCTGCCAAGGTCCGGGTCCTGACGCCTGATCCGCCGCAGTTCCACGGGTTTCACGCCCGCGTGAAGTTCAATGGCCACCAACGCATCGGAGGCCTCCACAGGTCCGTGGTGTCGGCTGTCGCCGGAGAGG
Source organism: Verrucomicrobiota bacterium (assembly GCA_038325245.1). Taxonomy (GTDB): domain Bacteria; phylum Verrucomicrobiota; class Verrucomicrobiia; order Limisphaerales; family CAIMTB01; genus CAIMTB01. The sequence continues at coordinate 3,727 of JBBQIU010000369.1, read as the reverse complement.
ATCACCCGGGCAACCCGTTCACTGGCCAAATGGGGGAGATCCAACATCTGCCGCCCCCCCGATCTGTCCGGCTCCATCGACGACGATGGCTGCCCCAGGTGGAACATCGCGTTGGATGAGGAACTCGCCGAACCATTCTCCCGCGATGGTCTGACCCTCGGCATAGTAGTCCCCGACCGCCAGATGCTCGGTGAAGTACGAGCGGGCGTTTGCAAGGCTGTATTGCGTCTGAGCCGTGACCACTAACTGGAGACGCTACACAACTTCGGAACGGTGAATGTGTACCACGTACACCAAATGCACAGGGAACCGCTGCTGGACCCGGGACCCAGGAATGAAGGCGAAACGCAGCTCTCGAATGGGTCTGGGGAACACCATCAATCGGGATGCAGAGGGTGCGCACAGGGATGGAGGAAGGCGGAGAATTCCGGCCAGAGGATTGACCGACACCTGAACTCCGCTGGATTTGAGTACGAAGTGCTCCGCCGTGGACCGATCGCAATCCTCTCCCCAGCCGATCCTCGCGCCCAACCCTTTTCAGCGGCCAACGAACGGGGCCACATCCGCAATCCCAAGCAGCCTTGAACGTCATCAATCTTCCATGTCCGGGACACTGCGGAGCGAATCGTAACTCGGTCCACGAACGCATTTCCGCCGCTCAAGGAATCTTCACTCATCGTTGCAAGCCAGAGCGCAGCCCACTCATCGAAACTCACTTTTTGGGCAATGCACGCCGAACCCCTTCCTGTAGGAAGGTTTTGGCGTGGGGGCAATGGTGGAAGCCATGGAGTCAAGTCACGACATACCACAAATATAAATGTCGAGAATTGTGACTTGACCCGGTGGTTCGTGGAAAATGGGTCATGGGGGAAACCGGCGAAAGTCAGGTACCCCGGCGCATTGGGGCTTTGAGGCTCCGCCAATCGACTCGCCGCCAAGTCAATTCCGGGCGAAGAACACCGCCGCTGAGCGGTGGGAAAGGTGCCTGAGCGCGGGAACGGACACGCGAATTGTCCAAACCGCTGCCGCCATTCTTCTAGCCGCCCCCAAAAACCACGCGATATCCCTTGGAGGTGAATCTCAGCCGGAAGGACGAACCGACCCTCGCCCCGGCCCTGTCGCGTGGCGCGCTCATGGCCCTCGGTGGCTTTCTGCCCTGTCGGCGCTACTATAGCCATAGTCACCATAGTCACCGTGAATAGGTTTGACTTCGTTACGGCCCACTAGGCAGCCTCCACCGTCCTTCTCCCGTATGTTCCATCAGGGCGCTTTGTGACGCCCAGGGGTTGTCACGGATCTCAATGATCCTGCGTACGGGTCATGTCGAATGACGGCAATTCCAAAACTCAAACGCCGGAGTGCGCTGAACTTGCCGGTGGCCGCTATTCTGGCGGGCGTTTTTCTGGGCTTGTTCCCAGGCGTTCGAGCGACCCACGGCGCAACCCTTAACGTCACGGCGCTCGGTGACGGTGGATCGGGTTCCCTCCGACAGACGGTCGCCGACGCCGAAACGGGGGATACCATTCGCATCCTCGTTGTCGGGTCGATCATCCTCACCAATGGGGAGATCGTGCTGGCCCGCGATCTCGAGATCACGGGCCCCGGCGCGCGTCAGATTTCGATGAGGGCGCAGGCCTCAGCCGGATCTTCCGGGTAACGAATACGGCGAGAGTTGGCCTTCGGGGGTTGACCTTGAGCCGTGGGTTTGCCGATGGAAACGCACAAGCAGGAGGCGCCATTCGAAACCTGGGCGACCTCACCCTGACGGAATGTACGGTTCATCTGAATGTGTCCCTTCTGGGCGGGGGTGGCATCTGGAACGGGGGCAGGCTCACGGTGATTGGCTCGACGATCTCGAGCAATGTCGTGATCGATGGGCCCGGAGGCGGGTTGGAGAATGCCACCGAAGCGACGCTCAGCATGGTGAACTCCACCGTCAGCGGAAACCAGACCGTAGCGAGCTTCGGCGGCGGCGGAGTCATGAACGGCGCCCAGGCCGCCGCGACACTCGTCCACTGCACGATCACCGGGAACGTGGGCGAAGTCTGCGCCGGCCTTCTTAATAGCAATCCGATCGTCGGAAGTCTCGCCTGCACGAACACGCTCTTCGCCGAGAACCACCGTTCCCTCGAGGCAGACCCCGGCATTGATTGGGTTGGGGTTCTCTCGGGTGGGTTCAACCTGATTCTGAATCCCGATCCTGGTCTCACGGGGGCGAGGACCAATGGGAATCGACTAGGACCCTTTCCCGGCCTGGTGCCGGGTCTCCAGCCACTGGCGAACCGAGGGGGCCCGACCGAGACACACGCCCTCGCCTACTTTCACCCGGCAATTGACGCGGGAACCGACGCGATCGCCCTGACCGTGGATCAGCGGGGGCTCGCCCGGTTTCAGGATGGGGACCATGACGGCATCCCCCTCCCGGACATCGGAGCGGCGGAGTTTCGTCCTCTGCTGATCAACGGCCCTTCGGACACGTCGCTGAACGAAGACCTGCCGGAGGGAAGGGTCGCCGCGTTTACCCTCGCTTACGGAGACGTCAACATCGGGCCCCTCTCGTTCCAGACTGACACGACCCCACTCAGGATCACCGTCGCTGCGGCAAATACGAACCTGTTGCCGACTCCCAATGGACTGACATTGCTTACGGCGATGCCGATCACGAATACGGCGACGACAAACGTCGCCATTCGAATCCAGCCTGCACCAGATCGGTCCGGTTCGACCTCCGTCGAGGTCGAGGCGTCGTTGGGGTTCATAGATGATGCCATCGTCAAATTCGTGCCGGTCACCACGAATCGCTTCATTGTGTCGGTAGTGGAAGTGAACGATCCGCCCACTCTCGATCCAATCCCCGACGTGGAAGCCTTGGAGGATGCGGACGCTACCAAGTTGGTATTGTCGGGTATCTCCGCCGGCGGTTTGGAGGTTCAATCTCTCACTCCCCGATTGGAGACTGTGCCTCCGGGGATACTCTCGGATTCAACATTCCTTTATTTGGCCCCCAGGCCCTCGGGACCCTGATCCTGGAGCCGGACACCCACGCGTTCGGAGTGGTTCAGGTAAGCGTCATCTTCATGGATGACGGGGGCACCGCCAGCGGTGGAGTGGACGCCGTCACCAATCGATTTCAGGTCAGAATCCTTCCCGTCAACGATCCTCCCGCGTTCATCCGGGGCACTGACATCGAACTCGCCGAATCCGCCGCGAGCCAGACCCGCGTCTACCCGGCCTGGGCCAGCGGAATCCAGGCGGGTCCCCCCAATGAGTCGGGTCAAGGCCTCCAGTTCGCTGTGACTCCGGATGACCCGTCGCTGTTTGAGACCGGGCCCGCCATTTCCCCGGACGGTACGCTTTTTTTCACGCCCGTTCCGCACGCCTACGGCACGACTACCGTCAGCGTTTACCTGATCGACGACGGTGGCATTGCCAATAACGGAGTCGATAGAGGTCCTATCCAGATTTTCACGATCAGGATACGGCCTGTAAACGATCCACCCCAAATGGACTTTATTCCCGGGGTCAACGTTCTCGAAGATTCCCAGGGAACAATCGTAGCCCTGACGGGGTTCAGTCCGGGTCCCAGGGAGAATCAGGATCTTACCGTCACGGCCACCTCGAGTGACCCTCTCCTCGTCCCCGATCCGGCCGTGACCTATGCCTCCGCGTCGCAACAAGGCTTCGGCGGTTGATACGTAACGAATTGCTGCCCAATATAGTTGCAGAT
>JBBQIU010000368.1:0-4493 GCA_038325245.1 Verrucomicrobiota bacterium | reverse complement strand
AGAACGGATTCGAAGACACAAACCTCCTCACGGAGTCCTCGCGCGCGGCGTGGACCGAGTGGAAACGAAAGCAGCCCTCCACAGGCGCCCTTCCCCCCGACAACCACGACACCATCGCCCTCGTCGTCCTCGGCCAGGACGGCAATCTGGCCGGCGGTTGCTCCACCAGCGGCCTCGCTTACAAACTCCCCGGGCGCGTCAGGGATTCCCCGATCATCGGGAGCGGGCTTTACGTCGACAATGACGTCGGGGCGGCGGGCGCCACCGGCGTCGGCGAGAACATCATGCGGTTCTGCGGATCGTTCCAGGTCGTCGAGTTCATGCGCGCGGGGGCATCCCCTGAGGAGGCCTGCGCTGAAACGATCCGGCGAATCCAGAAGAAACACGACGCCGGCGCGCCTCTCGACATCAACTTCCTGGCCATCGACAAGTCCGGGCGCTACGGGGCGGCGGGCACCGGGAAGGGATTTGGCTATGCGGTTGCCTATCCTGGGTTCAGCGAAGTGCTCGCGAGCGCCGCGGTCGCGCCACGCGGGTGAGGGGCGATAGGCCCTCCGCTTTCGTAGCGCGAAACCGGGAAGAAAGGCCGACGGAGCGTGGGTCAGATTGGGGATCCTATTCTTAATCTTAATCCTAATTCTAATCTGAATCGCCCTCGCAATGAACGAGCCGGTAAAGATTAAGATTAGGATTAAGATTAGGATTAGGATTCAGAGGGAGATACACCGGTCAGCATCATCTTGGGCATGCACCGGGGCGAGGGGGAGAGGAGCCTCCGTCCGCGGCATTGACCCCATCGGACGGCGCGGAGAGGCTTGGTGCTTATGGAGATCAAGAAAGCGGTCATCACGGCCGCCGGCCGTTCGCAAAGGGCGCTTCCCCTCCAGACACTTGTGGATCAGGACGGCGTCACAAAGACCGCCCTGGCGATCATCATCGAGGAAGCGCTTTCGGCTGGAATCGAGGAAATCGCCCTCGTGATTGCTCCGGGAGACCGGGAGGCTTTCGCCGCGGCGGCCGGGCCGCACGCCGGCAAGATCCAATTCCTTCAGCAATCGGAGCCTCGGGGGTTCGGGCATGCTGTGCTGACGGCGAAGGCATTCACGCGGGGCAACCCCTTTCTCCTGCTCGTGGGCGATCACCTCTACGTCAGTTCCGGCAATACCTCCTGCGCACGCCAACTCGTCGAGGTCGCGCGAGCGAATCACTGCGCCGTTTCCGCTGTGCAGCCCACTCACGAATCAAAGCTTCCCTACTACGGAGCCATCGGAGGTCGGCTGCTCCACGGACATCAGGGACACTATGAAGTGACCGAGGTCGTCGAGAAACCCACACCCACCGAGGCCGAGCAACGGCTGCTCGTCCCGGGTTTGCGCACAGGTCATTACCTGTGCTTCTTCGGCATGCACGTGCTTACGCCCACCGTGCTCGACCTGCTTCAGGAGGATTCGCGCGGATCCGGTTCCTTCGCCCTGTCCCCGGGGCTGGCCCGGCTGGCCCATCGGGAACGCTACCTCGCCTTCGAGGCGCGAGGCCGGCGCTATGACATCGGCGGACGCTACGGACTCCTGAACGCACAGTTGGCCCTTTCCCTCCAGGGGAAGGATCAGCGCGAGGTCCTCGAACTCATCCTTGAACTGCTCGCCAACCGCGAACTCAGCCGAGCCGCCTAACCTCTCCCACCCTGCCTATGGAACACCCGCTCATCCGGGTCATCACGTCGAAGGAACCCGCCGTCCGCGACCAATCGCTGGATCATTTCTGTGGACCGGCCAACATTGAAACTCTCGTCGAGGCCTGTCGGGCCCTCGACCAGTTCCGGCGCCGCTCCCAAAACCTGTATGAACGCGTCCGTGCCCTTTTCTTTCTCCACGCGATTCACCGATTCCACCTCCCATCCCGGATCGCCGCCTCCCATACGGGCGCCTCACCGGGATTGATTCCTTTCCGCGGCTACGAGCAGTTGCTGCATCGTCGATTTGAGGAGGCCATCGACACCTTTCTGCACCACTCCGGCGAGGGTCCCACGGACGCCCTCTGTTCGGGCCTGGCCGCAGCCTACCAGCGCCTAGCTTTCCAAACCCTGGCTGATCAGGTCCGTCGCAGTGTCCGCTCCGTCCGGGGTAATCAATGGATGTTCCGGGTAGGGCACCCGTCCGACCAACCGCTCCGAATTCGTCCCGAACTTCGGACCTGCGATTCGGACGGACTCCATCCGATTCTCCGGGAACAGACCCCGGTTCGGATGGATCTCACCCATTGCGGCTGGAGTGACATCTTTTTCCTGGGGATGGACTACCCCGAGGGGGCGCGTGTGCTCAATGTGTCCGTCGATCTGGGGATCCATGGGTGTGACACGGGGCCCCGGCCGCCGGTCAGCGCGTTCCTGCGGATCATCGACGAGCCCGTGCTCCGATTGACCTCGGTGGATCTGCGGGCGACAGCCGACCTCACCGCGCTCGCCGATGTCTTTGATTTTGCGAAGGACTATCTGGGGCTGTTGAAGGCAGCCGTTATCGCCAGTGGCCTCGTTCCCCCGGGAATCGAAGGCAGTGGTCAGAGCCTTGGCGCGCTGCTGGAGCAACTGGTCGGTCCCGGTCAGGGACTCGAGATCGTCTCCAGCGTCAACGACATCCCGAAGGGTTCACGTCTGGCGGTTTCCACCAATCTCCTGGGATGCCTGATCAGCGTGTGCATGCGCGCAACGGGACAGGCGCGCTCCCTGGACGGGTGCCTGGAGGAATCCGAACGACGCATTGTCCTTGCCCGGGCGCTTCTGGGGGAATGGCTCGGCGGATCGGGAGGCGGGTGGCAGGACTCTGGCGGTGTCTGGCCGGGCATCAAGCTCATCACGGGCGTTCCTGCTGCCGAAGGGGACCCGGAGTTCGGGATTTCCAGGGGCCGCCTGATGCCCGCGCATGAGGTGTTGGGGCTGGACCGGATTCCGGCCCATGCCCGCCGCGCCCTTCAGGACTCCCTCGTGCTGGTGCACGGTGGCATGGCGCAAAACGTCGGTCCCATCCTCGAGATGGTCACCGAGAAATACCTCCTGCGATCCGGCCCGGAGTGGGCCGCGAGACGTTCGATGCTCGCGATCCTCGACAAGATCCTCACAGCGCTCCCGCTCGGCGATATCCACAGCGTGGGTCAGGCCACCACCCGCAATTTTTTCGAGCCGATCCAGGCCATCATTCCCTGGGCGTCGACGCACTTTACGGAGACGCTCATCGCCCGCACCCATGCGGGTTTCGGATCGGATTTCTGGGGGTTCTGGATGCTCGGCGGCATGAGCGGCGGCGGGATGGGATTCATGTTTGCGCCCCATCGGAAGGCGGAGGCCCAAACCGCGTTGAGCAGCATCATGAGCGAACTTAAGGAGGAACTTCAGCACGCCCTGCCCTTCGCCATGGATCCGGTCGTCTTCGATTACGCGATCAATGAGCGCGGGACGTGGGCCGATCTTCTCTCGGGCCCGGACGCCCTCATGCCCTCCGGATACTATGCTCTGATCATTCCGCGCCTCCTGCGGGGCGACCTGAGCAAGCTTCCGGCCGCGCAGAGGGCTGAGGTGGACCGTTTTGGCGCGGCCTGCCGCACCCGTCCGGAGCTTCGAGGAATGGTACAGACCCTCTTCGACGCCCTTCTACCCCGTTCGCGGCACGAGGTGGCCGGAGAAATCTCGCTGTCCCAGTTGCTCGCGGAAAACGGCTTCGATCGGATGCAGCACGAGCAGATCCGCGCCGACCTCCGCGATGGCCGGATCGGCCTCGCGCAAAACCGATTGCGCTCTGACACGACCATTGAGGATGTGCAACCTGGGGACGTCGTGGACGGCGTGGCGTGGGCTGGCACACCACGGGAAGCGGCGCTTCGTGAGGCCGGGATGGAGGCGTTACGACGCGGGGAACTGGCGGTCGTCAGCCTGGCCGCAGGGGCGGGATCGCGTTGGACCCAGGGTGCGGGCGTCTGCAAGGCCCTGCACCCATTCTGCAAACTCAGCGGTCGACACCGCACCTTCGTCGAGGTCCATCTCGCCAAGTCGCGCCGCATCGGGCGCCTGGCCGGCATCCCGTTGCCGCACATTCTCACCACGAGCTTCCTCACCCACGATCCGATCGATCGATTCATTCAGCGCACGGACGGATACCGCTATCCCGGGCCCCTCCTGCTTTCACAGGGGCGGGCCGTCGGGCTTCGCCTCGTGCCCACCGAACGGGACCTCCGCTTCCAATGGGAAGAGATGCCCCAGCAGGTGTTGGACGAGCAGCAGCAGAAGGTCCGTGAGAGCCTGCGCCACGCACTGATCCACTGGGCGACCTCCACCGGCGAAGCGACGGACTATACGGATAACCTTCCCATTCAATGTCTCCACCCGGTTGGACACTTCTTCGAGGTTCCCAACCTTCTACGCAATGGAGTCCTCGCGGCCCTGCTCCTGGAACGTCCGAATCTGCGGCACCTGATGCTCCACAACATCGACACGCTGGGCGCCG
>JBBQIU010000367.1:0-4497 GCA_038325245.1 Verrucomicrobiota bacterium | reverse complement strand
TGAAGCTCTGGAAGGCCAATAATCCATCGGCGCGCGATTTTCGGCTGGAAACGCTGGGACCGGTCTGGACTTCGGAGCTCTTGGCGAACAAGGAGGGAACATTCGCAGGCCGAGTGGCGGCGCCCGAGAAGGGTTGGACGGCGTACATGGCGGAGCTGACGTACGACGTGGGGGCGGCCACCCCGCTTAAGTTGACCACAGACGTGCGAGTGATTCCCGATACGCTGCCGCATCCGGCTCCGATTGGGCGTGCCAGCGCGCGTTAGCGCGAGGTGGGGTAGGTTCGCGTGGATAATTTGACACGCATTGGGGCTATGAACCGTGCGATGGAGGGCGCCGCTCCGTCGGCGCCGAGGATTGGGTTGGGGCTGGAGTCCAACAGGTTCCGACGGAGCGGAACCCTCCAGGGCGGCTTCGGTTCATGGGTAGCGGCCACGGATCGCGAATGGCGCATTGGGACCATGAACGGCGGAACGAACGGCTGGCCCTCACCCCGGCCCTCTTCCGCGAGCGGGAGAGGGGGAGATGGCACAGCGGGTTAGGGAGGACGGCGTCGCAGGTTCTCCATGAGATCGGGAAACGTTGCTCGCACGGTCTTGGTCTAGAGCGTCCTGGCGTGTCGCACGCCATTCCCTCTCCCAAAGGGAGAGGGTTAGGGTGAGGGGTTCCCGGCATTCCCCTTGCAACGACTCGGGTGCAGTTCATGGGTAGGGTGAGCCGACTATCCCCCTGCAAAGACAGGTCGGAACCCGGCTTCGGTGAGGATCCGGGCGGCCTCGGTGCGTTTGTCGCCCTGGATCTCGATCCGGCCTTCCTTGACGGTTCCGCCGACGCCGCACGCTTTCTGCATGGCCTTGGCGAGGCGTTCCTTCTCCGGCAGTCCGATGCCGACAAAGCCCTTCACGACCGTGACCGTCTTGCCGCCGCGATGGGCGGTGGTCCGGAGGATGTCCACGCGGCCGCGGCTTTTCTTCGGTTTCGCGGGGAGGTCTGGCGGGCCTGGGGGCAATCCCTCGGCAGAGAGGGCGGCGAACGGATTGGGGACGAACGAACCAGGAGACTCGGCGTCGGGCTCTGGGAGGGCGTGGGACATCATGCGCGGCTGGGGGAGTGTGAACCCTTGGATCAAGCCGGTGTCCAGCGATTGTATTCGGCGAGGACTTCGGCGGCTTTCAAGGGAAGGCGGTTCCTTCGACACGATGAAGAAATGCCAGCAACGAATCATTGACCCGCTGCGGATCATGGAGCGGGACGGCGTGGGAGGCTCCCTTGAACAACTCGAAGCGCGCTCCGGGGATGGCGGCGGCGAGCTGACGTCCGTAGGCGGGGAGCGCAATGGGATCCAGATCCGCGCTGCCCACCCAGGTTGGGATTCCATCGAGGGACTGGAGTCGCGCCGAGGCGTCGTGCCTGCCGAGTGCCCGGAGTTGTTTCATCAGGATCGGGGGTTGATCCGCAAGATCCCGGCCGATGAGCGGTGCCATCCTGGCCGCGAGGGCGTCGGAGTCCTCTCGTTCGACTTCATGAGGCGGGAGGACGAGTTCCAGGAAGGCACGCCGGCGCATGCGACGTGTGCCGATCCGGGTGCGGAGAGAGATCCAGAGAATGGAGGGCGTCAGCCGCGCGCCGTCCTTGCCACGCGCGAAGGTGCACAACAGGGAGAGGCTCCGCACCCGCTTGGGGGCGTCGAAGGCGAGTTGCTGGGCGATCACGCCGCCCATGGAATGGCCGACGACATGGGCGGACGCCCAGCCCAGGTGGTCCATGAGAGCGAGGGTGTCGGAGGCCATGGCTTCGATGGCGATGGGGCCGGTACATGGGGTGCTGCGACCGAGGCCCCGATTGTCGAAGGTAGCCGTTTGGAAGGTGGACCGGAGCGCCGACACCTGGGGTCCCCAGCCGGAGCCTGCGACGCCGATCCCCTGGATGAGGAGGACCGGCGGTCCCTCGCCGACGGATTCAAACGCGAGGGTGGTGTCGCTCAGCGAGAGGTTGGGCATGGTGGGCGTCTAGGCCTGGAGAACGGCGCCCTGGCTGGCGTTGGTGACGAGCTTCTGGTAGCGGGCGAGCCAGCCGCTGAGCTGGCGACGTTGGGTCGTCCAGGTCCTCCGGCGTTCGTCGAGTTCGACTTCCGGAACGCCGATGTCCATTCGGCGGTTGGGGAAATCGATCCGGATGCGGTCCCCGTCGCGGAGGATTCCAATTGGGCCGCCCTCGGCGGCTTCCGGGGAGACGTGGCCGATGCAGGCGCCCGCGGTGCCTCCGCTGAAGCGTCCGTCGGTGATCAGGGCGACCTTGTCGCCGAGGCCCATGCCGACGATGTAGCTGGTGGGCGAGAGCATCTCCTGCATGCCGGGGCCGCCGCGCGGGCCTTCGTTCCGGATCACGGCCACATCGCCGGCCTTGACCTTGCCGGCGAGGATGCCGGCGCAGGCGTCGTCCTGGCTTTCGAAGATGACGCAGGGCCCCTCGAAGACGAAGCCGGGGCCGCAGTAGGCTTTGAAGCCGTCGCTGATCCCGGCGGTCTTGACCACGCTGCCTTCGGGAGCCAGTTGGCCGTAGAGGATCGAAAGCCCGCCGTCGGGGCTGTAGGCGCGCGCGGCGGTGCGGATGCAATCCTGCGCGTCGAAACGGAAGGCGGGATCATAGGGCATGAGCCCGGAAGGTTCGGCCCGGTCCAGAACCTCGGGACGCCTATCGAGGACGGCTCGGTGAATGAGCCAGTCCTTGAATTCGGTGACGCGGAGGATGCTGTGGCGCTGGCGTGACCCGCCCTTGAAATAGCGCCAGGCGAGGAGAACCACCGTGTATTCCAGACGGGCGAGTTCGACACGAACGAGTCCGCGGGCGTCTTTCTGCTGGGCGACCAGGGCGTCGCGGATGGCGGGGCGGCCCCGGATGACGTCCGTATCGGAGACCTGAATTTCCGCGTCCGGGGCGTAGAGGACTGTCTGGGCATCGACTTCGCCTGCATTCCAGGCCGAAGCATCGCGCCAGAGGGTGATGGCGAGCGGATCTGCGGGCATGAAGAGGAGCGGTTTGGGGGCGAGGTTGCCGCTGGGGGTGCGGGCCGCGGGCCCAAGCTTGTCGTTGGGATCCAGGACGAGGGCCGAAGCACCGGAGACACGGACCGAGCGGGCCCAATCCCCGCAGGACGGAGATCGGATGTCCCAGGCATCGATGTTTTCGCCGAGGGACTTTCCGGTGACGGTCCTGCAGGCGGTGTTGAGGACGCCGATGCGTTTGAGTTCGCCGAGGATGGTGTGGATGCCGCCGGCCCGATGGACATCCTGGACGTGGTAGTTCGAGGACGGGGAGACCTTGCAGAGGCAGGGGATTCGACGGGAGATGGCGTCGATGCGGGCGATGTCGTAGGGGATGCCGGCTTCGCGGGCGATGGCGAGGGTATGGAGAATGGTGTTGGTGGAACCACCCATGGCGACATCGAGCATGATGGCGTTGTCGAAGGCCTCGAGGGTGGCGATGTCGCGGGGTTTGAGATCGATCTCGACGAGGTGGACGATGGCTTGGGCGGCGCGGGCGTAAAGCGCCTCGCGTTCCTTGGACACCGCGAGGACGGTGCCGTTGCCCGGCAGAGCCATGCCGAGGGCCTCGCTGAGGCAGTTCATCGAGTTGGCGGTGAACATTCCCGAGCACGAGCCGCAGGTGGGGCAGGCGGTCTGCTCGAGTCGGAGCAGTTCGGCTTCCGTGACGGAGCCGGTCTTGAGGCCGCCGACGGCCTTGAAGACGGAGATGAGATCGGACTTGGCGGAGGCGGGTTGGAGGTGGGCGGCGAGATCGTCGTGGGTGGCCTGTTGTTCGGCGATGCCCGCGGCCATGGGGCCGCCGCTGACAAAGACGGTCGGGATGTTGCAGCGCATGGCGGCCATGAGCATCCCGGGAACGATCTTGTCGCAGTTGGGGATGCAGACCATGCCGTCGAAACAATGGGCCATTATGACGGTCTCGACGGCGTCGGCGATGATCTCGCGGGAGGGGAGGGAGTAGAGCATGCCCGAATGCCCCATGGCGATGCCGTCGTCGACCCCGATGGTATTGAAGATGAAGGGGACGCCGCCGGCCTCGCGGATGAGGCGTTTGACGAGGTTTCCGACCTCGTTGAGGTGGGCGTGGCCGGGGATGCAGTCGGTGTAGGAATTCGCGATGGCGATGAAGGGCTTTTTGAAATCCTCCTCGGACTCGATGGAGCCGGTGGCGCGGAGGAGGGAGCGGTGTGGAGCGCGTTCGAAGCCCTTCTTGATGATGTCGGAGCGCATGTTGTGGGGGGAGGTTACGGAAGGAGACGCCGGGGGAAACGGGATTTTTCGGGTTTGGGGGAGGCGGGGCTTTGGATTCGGCCTTCCTGTGGGGGCACTTGCCGCGCAGAGTCGGGGGGATGTTGCAAGGTGACGTTTTTTCGGTGACGGTGCCGGAGGCGCAAGTGGTGCGCCTGGACAATGGCTTGGTAGTGATCGTGCGGGAGGACCGGAGTGCGCC
>JBBQIU010000366.1:0-4500 GCA_038325245.1 Verrucomicrobiota bacterium | reverse complement strand
CAACCCTGGGCTTCGGGACGGAATCCCGTTGGGATTCCAGACCAGAAAAATGGCCAAACTCGAGGGCCCTACGGGCTTCGATGGCACCCCCGACGCGCCGGGGGATGCTGAAAAGCGGTTACCCCCGGGTTTCAAAAACGGGGGCAGGATGCTTGACCGGAGCCCTTCCGGGCAAAAACATGGCCCGTCGCGTGAAGATCCGGATAACGAAGCCTGCTGTAGTTCTCCTCAGCCTCGCACTTGTCGTGGCGGCTCAGGCCGCCGACACCGTGAATGGCATCGCCGCGCTCGTAGGCAATTCCCTCATTACCTTCGAGCAGGTCCAACGCCTGACCGCCCGTCCGATCGATCTCTTTCGCGCACAATACGCGAATCAGCCCGAACTCCTTCGTCAGCGGATTCTCGACGTCCAACGCGAGGCTGTCGAACGCCTCGTGGAGCGCCGCCTGATTCTCCAGGAGTTCGACGACCTGAAGATCAACATCCCCGAGTCGATCATCGCCGACCGGGTCCAGCAGGAAATCAAGGATACCTATGGCGACCGCGCCACCCTCACGCGGTCGCTCCAGGAACAGGGAGTCACCTTTGAGACCTTCCGCCGGGACATCCGGGAGCAATTCATCGAGCTGGTCATGCGGGGCCGCAATGTCCCGCGCGACATCATGATCTCCCCGGGTCGCATCGAGAAATTCTATGGCGAGAACGAGGACAAGTTCCGGATCAACGACCAGGTGAAGCTCCGCATGATCGTGATCGAGAAATCCCGGACGCCCGTCGATGCCCTCGGATTGGGCCGCGAGATCCTCTCGAAATTGGACGAGGGCGCGGACTTCGGCGAGATGGCGGCCGTCTATTCCGACGGATCCCAAGGCAGGGAAGGCGGATCCTGGGGTTGGGTGGAACGTAAGGTGCTCCGGGAGGACCTCGCCGAACTTGCCTTCAATCTCCCCGCCGGCCGGCGCAGTGATCTGATCGAGAAAGCCGAGGCGGTCTACATCATGCTCGTCGAGGAGGTCCGCACCGCCCATGTCCGGCCCATTGAGGAAGTCCGGGAAGAGATCGAGCGGAGCCTGGTGACGACGGAGCGCACCCGGCTTCAGAAGCTATGGCTCGACCGCCTTCGCGCGAAGTCCTTCGTCCGCTTCTTCTAACCCCACTTCTCCGCCCGAAGCTGTGCCTTCGGCACGCCAAGGTCCTCGAGAACGAGGCGCTCCGCAAACTCCACCAGGGCGTTCGGCCCGCAGGCGTAAAAGACAGTCTTCGACGGGTCCGTCAGGTGCTGCCGCACCCAGTGTCCCGTAATTCTTCCGTGATGCCCCGCCCAGGCGTCCTCCGACGTCAACCGGGTGCACGTGACATGGAAGACGAAATTCGGGTTCTGCCGGGCCAGTTCATCGAATTCCTGCCGGAAGATGATGTCGGCCGGTTTTCGTACGCTATAGAGCACCGTGATCCGGGTGGCCAACTGGCGACGCGTCGCCTCGCGCGCGAATCCCCGAAATGGCGTCACACCCGAACCCCCGGCGATGCAGACCAGATGTCGGTCCGGTTCCAGGGCGGGATGGAACCGGCCGTCCGGCGGCAAGACCCCGAGCCGATCAACCTCTTTGACCCAGTCGACCATCCGAGTCCCCATCTTTCCTTCCCGCTTCACAGTGACCTCGAAGAACCCGCGATCGAGCGCGCACGACGACAGTGAATACGCGCGCTTGTAACCCGGCGTGTCTGGCCAGAATACGGTGATGAACTGACCGGTCTTCACCTCCACGTCATAGCCCTCCGGCCAGCGCAACAGCAGGGTTTTCACGTCCTGCGCCTCCGGGATGACCTTCTCAACCAGCATCTCCGCAATGATCTTCGCCATGGCAAATTCCGTTGTCCTGGATTCAAGACCCTGTCGAGTGACGTCTTTCAACACTCCTGACGCAACTAGCTTGCGTTCGGCCCGGTTTCGGGCACCCCACCCACCTCGCCCGTCCCTGCATTGGGGGCTCCCGCCTCGGATGCCTCGGATACGCCGGGAGGCCTGGAAATCTTCACGATGATCGGTCGCAGCAACTGGCCCTGGTACAGGTATCCAGCCCCTACGGTCTCTTCGATCTTCGAACCCTCAGGGGGGCGCGGACCCTCGGCGACTTGATGCTTTCGCGGATCGAACGGCTCGTCCGGTGCCGCCACGATCGGGACAAAGCCCACCCGACGAAGGGCCTCCCGACACGCTCCGTGAAAGCGGTCAATCTGCTCGGCGACGCCCGGTTGTCCGGACCGCACGGCAGCGAGGTGAAGCGCGAAGATGTGATCCATCACCCGGCCGACCGCCTGAAGCCATTCACTCTCGGCCCGCCGGAGCTTTTCCAGCTCCAGTTTCAGGGTCTGCTTCTCCCCATCCGCGGTGCGCGAAACCGCCATCGCGAAGGACTCCGCCTCGCGGGCCAGTCGATCCACCACCCCCCTCGCCTGTTCAGCGGTCTGGGCCGCCCGCTCCTGTACGCCCTGCCATTGGCTGGTTGCACCCGCGATTCGATCTGCCACCACGTCGAGATCGCGAAGTTTCGCCATCGTCTGCTCCAGGTGATCGGTCTCGACGAGTTTCACCGTCGCCTCGTACTCCCGGAGAGCCGGCAGGACGGAGAGCCACCCACCCAGCGCCACGCACGCCACCACCGCGATCATCTCCCAAAAACGCATGGGCCGCCCGCCCACCGCCACGAGCGCACCCGCCGTCAACAACAGCATGGCATCCGCAAACCAGAACGGCAGACGGTTCAGCCGTGGATCTTTCCCTTCAGACATCGTGCGCAGAGCCTACCGAAATCGTCGCCATCGGAGCCAAGCCGTTTTTCTTCCTCGCCTTAGAGCCTGTCTGAAAATTGGAAGGGGCCCTGCGACGAGGATTTTTGGCCCGGCCAAGACGGCGAGGCCGGCGCATCCCCGTAGTGGGCTGTAACAGCCGAGCCAACGCCGGCCCGGGCCGAAAGGACCGTCGCCCGGAAGGTTTTCGCGGAAAAGGCCGGCTGGCTTCGTTGCTCCTCGGTCACAGACCGCTCTCGGGTATGCTCCCTCGTCGCGCCTCGCCGTCCGGCCTTTTTCGCGAAAACAGAGCCCCTTCAAATTTTCAGACAGGCTCTTAAGTCGGGGGAACCACCTTCTGAAACACGAGCGAAAGCCCAAAAAGCACGAGGAACAGCCCGCCCCATGGCCAGGACGGCGGCATCACCGCCACGACGTCCACCCAGACGATTCCGGCCAGGAGCCCCGAAACCGCCAGCCTAATCCCCTCCCCGCCGCTCCGGGCCCGGAGGCGGGTCACGCATCGGATGGTCCAGATCCCAAACAGCACCAACGGAATCAAAACGTCGGCTCTTCCCCACGTGGAGGGCGCATTCACGCAAGCGGCCATCCCCAACGGCGCGAGCAGTAGGAGGAACGGCCAGAACGAAAGAACCCCTCCAGCCGATTCTTTCCGCGCCACATAGCTCACGCCCACCACGTACACCCCCAGAACGAGCCCGCTCCAAACCGTCCCACCCACGATCCCGTCGGCACCCGCCGAACCTGCCACCAGGAACAGCAAAGTCCGGCATGACGCCATCAGAAGAGGCGAGAGTGCAACGGACTTGTGGACCGCGTCGTACACCACCACCAAGAGGATCAGCAAAAGCCCCAGAATCAGGCCCGCCCCCCCCAACCGCGCCATGCAAACCCAACCGGCGAGCAGCAACCCGAAACCCGCCACCCAAACCGGGCCCAACGCCACCTCGCCCGACGGAATCGGGCGCTCGCGCCGATGAATCCGGTCGAACTCGAAGTCGAAGGCGTCGTTCAGGAACATTCCCCCCACGTAAACCAGGCTCCCACCGATCATCACCCACACCAACCGCCCGATCGAACCACCGCCCCCCAACAACCATGCTGCCAGGCAATTTGACCAAATCGTCGGCAGATTCGACACCCGTCCCAAAATCAACCAGGGACGGAGCCGATCGCGCAACGGGGGCCAGGCGGGAAACATCGCGCGGCATCAAACCCGCCCACCCGTTCGTCCGTCGATGCCGAAAGCACGGGATGTCCGCGGCGTCCGAACTCCGCCGCCATTTGTCTCGCCATCCCAGCAGGCGTCCCCCACCTTGCCGACGAGCATTGAAGGACTTCGCGCCGCGCCCTCGGGCGACGCCGAACACTGTCTTGGTTTGCTGGGAACTCATGCGCCAGGCGGATGCGATGCCAGAACCCAAAGATCTACCAGTTCCCCACACTGCCATGAATCAACCCTCTTGCGCTTCCGCTGCGTCGGCCGGTTCAAAGATCGTTCGTCGCCATTTCCATCTCCTCTTGCTCGCATGGACCGTTCTTGCCCATGCCGCGATAGGAATCACCGCCAAGGCGGCGCCTTCGGTCGTCCCCTTCTTTCCCGCCTTTCACACGGATGAAACCATCACGGTCCAATTCTCCGGCGGCCCCGGTGGCGCCAAGGATTGGATCGGCGTCTTTCCATCCGGT
>JBBQIU010000365.1:0-4505 GCA_038325245.1 Verrucomicrobiota bacterium | reverse complement strand
AAAACTCAATGGAGGAGGCAATGGGGTCCAGTGTCGGTGCTTGGGGGCCTATGGTTGGGTCTGAGACTGGATCGCCGTGACGGTCGTTGGTCCATCAGGATTCCCTTCCCCTGCGCGTTAGGACGAACTTCGTCATCCGGTCCCGCGGCACCCCACCACGAGGGCGCATACCGAACCCCGCATGGATTCCTGCACCCCAGCCCAGGGTTGCGAGGAACGAGCTACCCTGGGATCGCATCAAACGCGGTTCGGACATTCCCGCCGCGGGTATGGAATCACGAATTCGGCAGAGACTTCAGATCCTTCGCGTGCGCCAGGCGTGTCGACAGGCTCTTAAAGAGATCTCCAGCCGCCTTGCCCCCCGCCCCGGCCAGTTCCAGCAGCGTGACCATGGCAGCACAATCCGCGGCGTGGCATTCTCGCCGGCGTTGGTGGGTTCGGCGTGTCTTGGTGCAGACCAGCGTCTGTGGCGAACCCTTCCGCTCGGTCTCGTGCGTCATGTCGAGGTCAAACATCTCGATCTTGCTCTGCAAATGCTGCCGACGAACCTGGCGCACGCTGAAACGGTGAACCTGGGCCGCCGGAGCCAGCGCGAAGGCCTGCAGTTCCCGACAGTCCTCGCAACTGCAGTCGAGGCGGACGTTCAACCGCCAATCCGCCGGCGGTTCGGGAGGATGTTCGCTTCGCGCCAGGAGGTATTCCGCGACGTGCGTCCACAACGGCCACCAGGCGTCGTCGGGTGCCAGCACCGAATCGCCCACCCCCCGGAGCTCTCGCAGCGCCGGAACAACCATCGTGACCGGATCGAAAGCCGCCGGATTCCCGCAGAGGGCGGTTACCGCATTGGCCTGAAGCGGACCGGAACCGAGAACCCGGAGGCTTTCCACCAATTCCACCACTTCGCCGGAATCAACAGGCTTTGCCTTCTGCCCCCGCCACCAGTCCTCTCCACCGTAGGGATCCGGCTTCACGACTACCTTCGGCAACTGGTCCAGGAGAGCGGCTGCCACCCACGTCACAGACGCCTTCCACGGGACATCGGAGCCGGCCTTCGACGCACGCACCAACCCCGAAAGAAGTGTGACGCACCCTCGATGAAATCGCTGTCCGTTCTGGCGCACCAACTCGGTGAACAGCGTTGCGCACCGGCGCGGCCCCAACAGTGGGGCTTGAGCCGCCAGAGCCTCGGCTTCGGTGCCGTCGAACTGGGGCACAACCACGGCCTCGATAAACTGATCGAGCAGGTCTGCATCCCCCACTCGTCCCAGAAGTCTGACCATCTCGCTCCGGTCGGCCTCCTTGAATTGGCCGCCCCAAGTGTGATACCGTGGCACGGATTCCCACGCTTCGACGATCCTTCGGGCCGTGGCCACCGCTGCCTCACGCGCTGATCCGTCGCCGGGTTCGCTTTCGCCGTGGGCGACTCGATCCTTTAGCAAAGGCAACGCCGCCCCCACTCCAGACTGGAGCAGGACGTCCACGAATCGATCGAGCGGCCAGAGGACGAGTGCGGCCCGATGGTACGAACGCTCGAAGGTCGCTCCCTCGTTGCCTGTCGCCTCGGTCAACCGCTGGACGTCCGGCTTCTCATCGTCGAGCGCCCCGGCGGGCAACAACTCACCGTCTTCCAACGGCAGCCGCCCGAAGTCGACGGGCTGGTCGTCGACGTTCCGCCACTGGTCGAAAAACCGCGATGCATCCGACACCTCGACAACCTCGAACGAGTCGTCGCTGACGTTCTTTACCGTGCTGCGAGGCTCGCCATAGCGCCCCCAGCGGGATGAATGGCGCGAATAGTCTTGGTAGCCGCCCTCGGCTGATCCGGTCTCCTCGATGTGGACGATCGCGAGATGAAGCACACATCCCGCCCGCTCCGCGGCCTTGCGCAACAACGCGGCCCGCGCCACGTCAGCACCCTTGAGTGCGCCGAAGGCCAACCCGTCCGGGCTGTAATGATGGGCCAGAAGCCAGGCCAACTTGGCAGGAGCGTCGCCTGCCGTGAAAGCCGCGCGCAGCATCCCTGTGACTTCCTCCGTTTCCGCATCATAAAGCGGCGCCCGAATCGGCTCGGATGAGGCCGTCGCCTCCCGCTGGATCAGATTGTAGATCAAACACACCCGGTTCCCGCCTCGGACCGGCAGGACCTCGTGTTCGCAATCCGCGTAGAACGCGACGAACCGCAACTCGGAGACCTCCTGGATGGTCAGGTCCACGGTCGTCTCCCGACCGGCATGCCGGATCACCAACTCGCCTCCTTCGTGCAGGCATGGCAAAACGATCACGAGCGTGGCGAACATCCCCTCGGCTTTTTCCGTGTCCCGGTGGGCTTTGAAGAATCCGCCCTCGTCGTAGACCAGCAACTTGTACAAGTCGGCTCGCACCGCACTTGGCGCACAGCCAAGTCCGCTCGCGACGCTTTCGAGAATCTGCGCCAGGGTGGGCTCCCACGATCGGCCACCGACCTTCACCAGGTCGGCTGGCACCTGCCAGACACGGCGCACCGATTCGTCCACGATGGTCTGCTCGCCACGTCCATAAGGTGCGCGTGTCGCGACGCGGATGACGTCCTGGACCTGGGCCGCCGGAACTGGAAACGACAGAAGGCCCGCTCCATCGACTTCGATCCGCGGCATCGGCACCTCGAGGGAACCAACGGCGACGAAGTCCCCGGGCCGCTTCACCGTTCCAAGAAGATCCTCCAACGATTTCAGATCATGGTTGTAGGGAACTTCGATGCGCGACGTCGACATGGACTTGAGGCTGCCGGGACTGGTTTCGGCGTACAAGGCGCTTGAGGAACGAAAATGGGAAAGGCGTCGGGGGGCGTCAGAGATAGGCAGTTATGGCGGCCTGAAACAGCGGTAGCATCCCGTGCCGAAGCGCCTTGCACCCTATTCCGTTTCGCAGAGTGCGTATGAACTGCGCGGTCTGTTGGCTGTAACACAGGATTCGCGGCAATTTTGTTACGGGTTGGGTAACTTGCGTGGTGAGAAAGGATCACCCAGTTGGATGATCAGAGAGCCTGTTTGCCAACGCCGCGAGTTCGTGCTGAATGATAGCCAACCCGGCGATCGCCGCCGTCTCGGCGCGCAACACCAGCGGACCGAGGCTCAGCGGTTGGGCCCCCGCTGACCGCAGCGCCTCTTCTTCGTCGGGCGTGAAATCGCCCTCGGGCCCGACAATCAACGTCACTTCACCGTTTCCGTCCACCCAACCCGACAGGATCGGACGAACCGGGCGCGCGTCGGACCGAAGGGACGCCACCAGAAGGAAGCCCGCAGTCCGTACCTCAAGAAACACGGACAGCGTCGAAGGCGGCTGAATCACAGGCATCCATGGGTTGCCGCACTGCTTGCAGGCCTGGATCGCTATCTGGCGCCAATGGTTCACCCGCGCCTCCGCGTCCTCGGGGGGCACCCGGACGACCGCTCGCTCGATGACAAGGGGTTTGAGGGTCGCGACTCCCAACTCAGTCGCCTTCTGCACCAGAAAATCCATCGCCTTCCCCTTGAGCACGGATGGCGCCAAACCCACGCGCGGTGGAGCGGGCCGAACCACCACCTCATCCACCTCGGCCCGCATCGCCCGCTTATTCGCTTCGATCACCCGACTCCGGAGACAGCGCCCCGAACCGTCGAGGATCTCGATGACCGCGCCCACCGAGAGCCGCAGCACGCGCGTGGCATGATGACTATCGCCCTCGTCCAGCGTCACCGTCGCACCCCGCCCCGCCGTTGTTTGCAGAAAAAACCGGTGCATGAACGTCGTTGGATTGGATCATCCCCCTCTATCCCGAAGTCAGTCGTGTACAGAGTTCGAGCAAAATGACGAAGGAGCGTAGGAATGAGATTAAGATTAAGATTAGGATTAAGAGCCTGGGTCCGGTTTCACCCTCTCACTTCCCGAGCACAAACGGATCCAGATACTTCGCGCCTCCGGGAACGAAATCCACGCTATGAATGTCGCGAACGGAAGCGAACCGGAACGTGCCGGTCTCGATTGGATCCCCGCCCACCGCGTCTCCCGAGACGGCCTTCGCGCACGCCGCCCAGACCTCCGCACCAGGGGCCGGCGCCAGAACGATCGCCTTGGAGGCCTTCTCGTGGTTCTTCACGAACGAGATCACCGTCAACAAGTCATGCACCCGTTGCTGGAACACGGTCGTGTTGTAACCAAAGGTGTACGCTGCCGCTTCCCGCGGATTCTTCACCCGCCGGGTCGTGCTCATGGGCTTGCCGTCGGCAAGGAATTCGCCCTGATACATGAGGTCGACGCCGACCACGGTGGAACCTGCGTCCAGGTGGCGCTGGGCGTCCGGGATGAGCAGGCCATCCTCCGCAAAAAGCCCCGCCTTCCCGGCTGCCGTCGGCAGGATCACAGTCGTCGCGTTCCAGGTCGTCGGATGAAGGAAGGTCACCGGAATCACCTCGCCGCGCGCCTTGTTCCTCAAGAGCCCTGTCATCGCGGTCATGCCGCCCCGCTCGGTCTTGGGTCCCAGTTCCCAC
>JBBQIU010000364.1:0-4512 GCA_038325245.1 Verrucomicrobiota bacterium | reverse complement strand
TACGGCAGCGGATTGCTTACCGGTCCTGGACAGGAAGAAGCCAGCATCCGGCAATCGCTCACACCGGCCATGACGCTTCTTGCAGGGGATCGATGGAGCCTTCGCTACGCACCGACGGCGAGTTTCTATTCCGCGGAGGGTTACAAAAACAACCTGGATCACACCGTCTCACTCGGGGGTTCCGCGAGCTGGCGGACCTGGGACTACAGCCTCAGCCACGCCACGTCGATCACGAGCACTCCCCTGATCGAGACGGGACGACAGACCGATCAGACCGCGCATTCCACCGGGCTGAGCGCACAGTGGGACGTGAACGGCCGTGATGCCCTTTCCTTCTCCCTTTCCCAGAGCATCCGGTTCGCGGAGCAATCTCCGGATTCCTACTCGTGGTCGAACCAGAATTGGTACAACCGGCCGATCACGGACGTCATCTCGGCCGGCCTCGGGGTCGGGGTGGGCTACGACCTCCTCGACCCCGGGACCAACATGGTCAACGAGAGTGTGAATGGCCGCATCCAGGGCCGTTTGGGGTCGAAGTTCGGCTACTACCTGAGCGGCGGAGTGGAGTTTCGCCAGTTCGTGTCAAGCGAGGCGCCCACCAAAATCTCTCCGCTTGTCTCGGCTTCCCTGACCTACCAGGTGCTTGACAAGACGTCGGTCTTCGTCGGATTCGATCACTCGATCAATGTCTCCTATTTCACCGATCAGCTCACCGAAAACACATCGTTCCAAGCCGGACTGAGTCAGATCCTGTCACGAAGCTGGACCGCGTCGGTGAATGGGGGATACAGACTCTCCAGTTACGAGACCACCTTCGACACCAACGATGTCGTGCGAGAAGACAGCTCGCTGACCGCCGGTGTCACCCTCTCGTGGCGTGCGACCCGGAGGCTTTCCACCGCACTGAGTTATTCGTATCGGTCGAACATTTCCGACCGCGACGACTTTGATTTCGCGAGCCATCAGTTCGGCTTCCGCGTGAGTTACTCCATCTGAACCCCAGGTCCACCATGTATGTCCCTTGACCACACGAAGACGACGATCCCGGTGCAGTCCCGCCCCGCGGACGCTGGAGAGTCCATCGACGCTCCCCGCCCCACCGCGGAGCCGCCTCTGGCCGACGCCGCGACAGCGACGCCAGCGAGCGCCAATCCCGTCGGGCGCTTCCTGCTGGGGGTCGGAATCGCCACGCTCGTTCTCGTGAATCCGTGGATGGCGGTGATCCGGGGAGCCCTCGCGGATGATCTCTATTCCTATGTCGTCCTGGTTCCGGTCATTTGCGGCTGGCTGGTCTGGCAGCGCCGCCCTCTGGTGTCTCAACGCGCGTCCGGCGACGCCAGGGTGGCCTGTGGGCTGTTCGCCGCCGCTGCGATCTGTGGCCTGGCGGGCGTCTATGCGAGGCGGTCCGGTCTCGTGACGGTCGAGGCTTCGTGGCTGACGACTCAGATGGCCGCCTGGGTGCTGGCGGTGTGGGGCGCTACGGTGCTTCAGTTCGGCGTCGCCTGGATAAGGACTCACCTGTTCGCCACCGCCTTCCTCCTGTTCACGATCCCTCTCCCGCAACCGGCCGTCGATGGCCTGGAAATCGGCCTTCAAGTAGCGTCGGCGGAGGCGTCGGACTTTCTGTTCTCGTTCGCCGGAACTCCCTACCTCCGCGATGGCATGACCTTCTGGTTTCCCGGCGTCCGCATCGCGGTCGCCCCGGAATGCAGCGGGATCCGTTCCACCCTGGTTCTCTTCATCACGGGCGTTCTGGGATCCTACCTGCTGCTCCAGCGCCCGTTGCATCGCTGCCTCCTGGTGGCGCTTATTTTTCCCTTGGGCGTCTTCCGTAATGCGATCCGGATCCTGACCCTCACCCTGCTCTCCGTTCACGTGGATCCGGAGATCATGCATTCGGCCCTGCACAAGCGCGGCGGACCGCTTTTCTTCGCGGTCAGCCTGATTCCTTTGTTCCTCCTGTTCTGGTGGTTGGCGCGGCGGGAACGGCGTTCCCGGCCGCCTTCGCCAACCGCATGTTGATATTCCATACGGATTCATGCTAGGGACTATCAGATCCCATTAAGATGACGAAAGAACGGTGAAATCCCGGTGACGGGATTCGGAATTTATGAATGTCCCACCCATTGCGGTTTGGAGCCTTTTCCTCGGCCTCGCCCTCCTGTTCGGCGCCGGTTGCTCAAAAAAGACCGATGTCGCGAGCGCCCTGGAGACGGCCGACCGTCACTTCGCCAAGCGGGAGTTCGAGGCCGCCAAGATCGGATACATCACGGTGCTGCGCGCGCAAAATACGAATTCCCGCGCACTGCTGAACCTGGGGAAGATCTTCTTCGAACAGGGTCAGATTCAGCAGGCCTATCCCCTCCTGGCCCGGTCGAAGGACCTGTTCCCCGATGACATCCCCCTACGCGAAGCCCTCGCCGTGATCTATTCGGTGGGAGGCACCAACCTGTGGGAAGGGGAGGTGGCGGCGATTCTCGAACGCGACCCCGTCAACGAAACCGCCGTCATGACGCTCCTGCGCGGCGCCAACTCGCCCGAGACCGTCGCCCAATTGACCAACACCCTCGCCTCCCTCCGAGCCAAGGCCGGCGACCGCGCCATCTTCCACCTCGCCGAGGCCGAACTGGCCCGGCGCCGTGGCGACACCAACGCCGGCCTCGCATCGCTTCAGCGCGCCGTCGCCGTCGAGCCCAATTCCGCGTCGGCCCATCTCTCGCTGGCGAATTACCTGCTGGCTGGGGGTTCGCTGGACACGGCCCTGGCCTCCTACAGCAAGGCCGCGGAGTTGTCCCCGGCCCACGGAACCGCCCGCTTCCGCCTCGCCCAGGTCCTGATGCAACACGGAAGGCTCGACGAATCCGAGAAGGTCCTCGACGAGATGAATGCCAAGGCGCCCGAGGTCATCTCGGCATGGACGGCCCGCTCCGAGGTCTCCTTCGCGCGGAAAGACTACCCCGAGGCCCGGCGGCTCCTGGGCCGCGCGCTGAGTCAGAGCCCGAACGATCCGATGGCCCTGCGGCTCCGCGCGCAAATCGACCTCGCCGAGAATAAACCCGCGGACGCCGTGAAGGTCCTTGAAACGGTCGCGCAGGCCGCCCCTGGATCCAGTGAAGTCCAGTACCAGCTCGGTATCGCCAACCTACTCAACAAGGACATGTCGAGCGCCATCGCCCACCTGCGGACGGCCGCGCAGCTGGACCCCAACGCGATTAATACCGCCCTGCTCCTGTCCGAGCTTGAAATCGCTCGCGGCAGCTCGGCCGAGGCCATCACACGGTTGTCTGACCTGGTTCGCCGAGCCCCTGATCTGGCGCAGGCCCAGATGCTTCTTGCGCGGGCCTATCGCACCACCAGCCGGTTCGACGACGCGATCGCCGTCTACACGTCGATGCAAAAGCGGTTTCCCACCAACGCCGCGCCGTCGTTCCAGCTCGGCCTGGTCCTGCGGCAGCGCGACCGGCTTCCAGAGGCGCGCGCCGCGTTCGAGACATGCCTGAAGATCGCGCCCAATGACCTGGCGCCCGCGGAACAACTGGTGAGCCTCGACATGGTGGCCAGGGACTTCGACGGAGCCCTCCGACGCGTCCAGGGGATGCAAGAGCGGAACCCGAAGGCCCCGGGCACGTGGGTGATGCACGGAACGATCCTGATCGCGCAGAAGAACATCACGGGTGCGGAGGCCGCGTTTAAGAAGGCCCTGGAGATCGACCCTGAATCGCAACCGGCCCTGCTTTCGCTCGCCCAACTCTATGCGTCGTCAGGCAAGCGCACGGAGGCCCTTGCGGAACTTCATCGGGCGGTCACCAAGGACCCCAAGAACGTCGGTGCCCTCACCCTTTCCGGAATGCTCAATGCCGAGGCTGGCGAGCACGCCACAGCGAAAGCAGCCTATGAGCAGGCGCTCGCGGTCCAAACCAACGCCCCCCTCGTCCTCAACAATCTCGCGTACCTGTTGAGCGAACTGATGAACGACACCGCAGGGGGCTATGCCCACGCCTCCCGCGCCCGCCAACTCTCACCCGAAAACGTCGTCGTCGCGGACACTCTCGGCTGGATTGAATTCAAGCGGAAGAACTACCCCGAGGCCCTGCGACTGATCCTCGAGGCGTCGGAGCAACTTGGAGCCAACGCCGAAGTCCAGTACCACCTGGGCATGGCCCACTACATGATGGGACAGGAAGCCCCCGCCCGCGCCGCCCTCCAGTTGGCGGTTCAGGCCCAGGCTGATTTCCTTGGCAAAGCCACCGCCCGCGATTACCTCGCCATCCTCAATCAGGGCGCCGGTGCCGGTTCGCCCGCGGACATTGCCAGGCTCGAAACCCGTCGGCGCGAGGCCCCCGAGGACATCATCGCCCTCTCGCGCCTCGCCGCCGCCTACGCCAAGGCGGGATCCCACGACAAGGCGCGCGACACCTACGAGGCCGCGCTGAAGGTCAACCCCAACTCGATCGACGCCACCACCCAACTTGCCCTGCTCTACGCCGATAAGCTGAACAACCCGACTCGCGC
>JBBQIU010000363.1:0-4516 GCA_038325245.1 Verrucomicrobiota bacterium | reverse complement strand
AACCCTCATCCTGGGCGCTCCTCGAGCCGGCCCTTTCTCGCATGGATCCAAGTCGCGATTGGACGTCGCGGCCGCGATCGGTGCGGCCCGCTCGCCCGCACCCTGATCCTACTTCTTGCGAACGTACTCGATGGTCACAACCTTCTGTTCCACGCCATCGGAGCCGACCATGTACATCGCGAACACCTGGTGGTCGTCGTCGGGATACTGGGTGACCGACTTGAACTTGGCCGGCTTCCCGTCCATTCCGATCCCGTCCGCCGTCATGGTCAGGGTCTTCTTCGCCTTGTCCATAGTCCCTTCGAACAACAACGGCTTGGTGGTCATGGAGTCGACCCAGACGCCCACGTACTTCTGGGTGGCGGGATCGTAGCCGTCCAGACCACGGCCGTGAAACGGCATGCCCCCGAAGTCCCCCTTGAATTCCGTCGCCAACCAGAGACCGCCGCATTCCATCTTCGACACCATGGTGCCCTTCGAATCGCCGCCTTCGCCCTTGATCGTCGCGACCCATTCGCCGGCGAGGCGTTTGAGGGACTCGTGTTCGGGTCCGGGCGACGCCGGGCCTTGGGCAACCGCCCGGATGCCGGGCAAGAGGAGGAGAAGCGACAAGGCAAAGGATCGTGAGTGCCGGGAGACGATGGAATTCATGGGATGAGGGTGCACGGGTTTGAGGTCGATTTGGATCGGTCGATCCGGGGGCCGACGTTGAAAGCCTTCCCGCGTCGGGCCTCCGCTGTCAATGCCGACCCTGGCTCGCTCACAAACCACGAACCCAATTCAAAACTCGCCGCAGGCCGACTCGAGACGCAAAGCGGGACCAGGGCAGGGAGAGGATTCCCAGGTTACCGTATTGGGGTCACAACCGTCCCTCCCGCAACGGCGTCTCCTGGTTCTTCTGAAGCGCCCGTCCCGTGTCGGCGGACGGGGCGGTGGCCTCCACTTTCCGCACACACGCCGCCAGGGCCCGCTGAAATCCGGGGTGATCCGGCCGTAACAATCCGCGAGTCCGGGCCAATTCACCCCAGGCGACCGCCTGCTCGAAGCGCCCCTGCCGCCAAAGCGTTTCGACGGCCCGATGAATAACGTTGCCGGGCAGCACAGGGTCGAGATCGAACCGCCCGGGACGATCGGGCGCCGCCGATGCCAACGCCTCCCCCGCCAGCGCGAAGAAGCGGTCGTTCTGCCCAAGGTCCCACGCCACTTCCGCCAGACGTAATCGATGGACGTCGCGGTGCATGGCATCGGTTTCCGCAAGCCGTGCAAGCGCCGCCTCCAAAGCCTCCACCGGCGGCTGATAGACCACGGATCGGATGTCTCGGTACCAGGCCATGGCCTGACCGGCGTACTGCCGGAGCGGCCCCGGATCCTCCCCCGCCGCGGCGATCATCGCCGGAAGCAATCGCGCGGCCCGCCGCACATGGAGATCCGCCAGGGACGGTGGCGACCGCATCTTCGACCAATACTCCTCCGCAATGAGCGAGTCCGGAGCGAGTTCCTGCCATCGTTCCGACACCGACCGCATGAGGCGCGGCAGCGGCACGCGATACGAGGCGTGGAGAACCGCGAACGCCTCGGCATCCGCAACCGCCATGGGTCGGGTCCGCAGGAATTCCGCGAGGAGTGTGGAAGGTCGGCGTAATGCCGACTCGTCGAATTCCTGGATGAGGCGCGTGCCCCGCTGCGCAAAGAACGCCCGCTCGGCTTCGTATTCCAATCGCGGATAATAATCGCTGTGCCGCTCGGTCTCCGGGTCGGCCAGGAAGGCCGCGTTGGGCTCCGACACCCGCTGGAGGCCGAGTAGCACGTGCAGGCTGTAGAGGTCCGCCCGACGGAGGTCCTGCGTGACCCCTGGGAATCCAAACCGGGCTTCCATGGCCTGGAGATCCCACGGGGCCGGTTCGGTCGTCCCGACGAGCAAAAGATCGCCGGGCAGCGTCTCCCAGATGGAAAAGAAGGGAAAGACGGAGCCAAAGGTGGCCAGGACCATCTCGACCGCGGCATCGCTCGTTTCGTAGAGCTGCACCCACTGGGCAATCACACCCCCCGGCCGAAGCCGGGCGCGGCAGGTGGAGTAATACTCCAGGCTGAAAACCCCGGAGACACCCGCCATCCAGGGGTTCGACGGCTCTGTGATGATGACGTCATACGTTCGATCCGTGGTTCGCAAATAGGATTTTGCGTCATCCACAATGACCCGTGTCCGGGAATCCTCGAGCGCCCGGCCGTTATGCGGGCCAAACCAGTCCCGGGCCGCCTCAACCACCTCGGGAGAGATTTCCACAACATCCAATTGCCGGATTCCGGGATGCGTCAGGACCGCGCCCGCCGTGATGCCGCTCCCCACACCGACGATCAGGACGTCGCTGGCCGTAGTGTGGCGCAGCAATGGCAGATGCCCGGAGATTAGTTGGGTCGGAAGATCCGCCCGGCTGCTGGCGTCCGTCTTGCCGTTGACGCGCAGGCTGACCTCAAGAGGGCCTGGCCGCCCGGCACCCCAGCCCTCGACGACCACGGTGGCGCTGGCCCCATCGCGGTGGGAACGCATGTCAAACGTCCGCACCCGTTCCCGGAACTGCGCCAGACTGGGGGCATCGCCTCGATCCCGCCAGAGTCCAAGGGCGAAAGCGCGATCCCATTGCGGTGCGAGGTACCGTCCGGCCAGTGCGACCAGCGCCAGCGCCAGAATCGGCGACGCCACCCACGCGAGCCGCCGACGTCGTGGCCCGTGCCGCAGCAGCACCAGTGCGGCGATTCCCGCGTTGATCCCCACCCCGAGGGCCATGGTGCGGGCCAACCCGAGCCATGGCATGAGGAGTAGTCCCGTCAGCCCCGCGCCCAGCACGGTCCCCAGGGTGTTGACAGAAAACACCAGGCCCACGCGCCGGCCGGTCTCCGCCACCCGCGCCGTCGCGACCCGGCTCGCGAGGGGCAGCGTCATTCCAAGAAGCAAGGCCGGGCCGAACATGACCGCAAAACACACCCCTCCCTGCGACAACTGGTAGAGCCAGTGATTCTCCGGGGACCGTGCCACCCATCCGCTGAGGTGCGCGAAGACCCACGGCAATTGGTGGTAGCCGAACATGGAAACGAACAGGGCTGCGGCCAGGGCAAGCTCCGTCCATCCGAAGGCGTCGAAGGTGCGACGCAACCCATGCCAGCGGGACACGATCCAGGCGCCCACAGCGATCCCCAGGATAAAGGTGATCAGCATGATGGAGAACGCGTGGGTCGAGGAACCCAGGGCGAGGGCGAGCAAGCGCGTCCAGACCACCTCGTAAAGCATCGCAACAAATCCCGACGCCCCGGCGGCGGCCACCGCCAATCGCCACTCGAAGGGCGTGTACACCTCGTCGGCCGCACGTCCGACCGAGGTCTCCACCGCCACCTCGCCACCGAATTCGCCGCGCCGTTCCAACCAGGACTGCATCCCTAGCGCCACGACACCGACCCAGAGATTCAGGATCGCCGCACCCCATACGGTGGCCTCCAGGCCTAACGAGGGGATCCACCAGAAATCACCCACCCAAACCCCGATCACCGCGCCAAGGCTGTTGACGAAGTAAAGGCCGGCCACGCGGGCCCGGAGTTCCCCAAGAGTGCGTGTCACCAACCTCGTCAGGATGGGCAACGTGCCGCCCATCAAGGTGGCCGGTACCAGGATGACCGCCACACTGGTCGAAAGCTTGAGAACCATCAGCCACGGGCTGCCCGGCTCCACACCCCTCGCCAGGAAATCGTAAAGCTTCTCACACCCTGCAAAGTACCAGGGGAACCCGAAACCCAGGACCGCGATCCCAATCTCCAGGTAGCCGTACCACGCGAGAGGGCGCTCCAGTCGGTCCGCACGCCGCCCGATCCAGGCATTGCCCAACGCCAACCCTCCCATGAAGGCGACCAGCACCGCGACCACCGCATGGCTCGTGTGCCCCAGCAAGAGCGTCAGGTATCGCGTCCACGCCACCTGATATATGAGCCCGGCCATGCCCGAAATGAGCAGGCACAGGAAAGCCGTTGGATAAAGCCAAGAACGCGGCGGACGCATGCCCGACCCTAGCCAAACCTCCCCTCCAACTGAATAAGAAGCCGTGATTCAAGGCAGTCGGAAACGGGAAGGATGACGTCTTCCTGGCGCAGAATTTCTCCACGGTGATCCCCGAGATCACCACGCTCGATGCAGGCTTGGACCTCTGGTTGCACGGCGTCGACGGCATCCTCCACGTCGGATGGCCGGGCGGAAAAGTGACGCGCCTGACCGTCCCCGGCCCCGCTCGCGAAGTCACCGTGGGCCCGGAGGGTCGGGTCGATGGGAAATAGTCTGGGGCTTCCCATGAACCGAAGCCGCCCTGGAGGGTTCCGCTCCGTCGGAACCTTTTGAACCCTAGCCTCAACCCAATCCTCGGCGCCGACGGAGCGGCGCCCTCCATCGCACGGGTCATGGCCCCAATGAGTGTCCATTCCTTGCAAAACGTTGCTACCCATGAACCTGCGATTGGAGCGTGTGATTCCCGGACGG
>JBBQIU010000362.1:0-4518 GCA_038325245.1 Verrucomicrobiota bacterium | reverse complement strand
CTGATGCATTCTGGCTTCGGTATGAGAAGCCTTAGGCGTTGTGATCTGCCGCCTCCTCCACACCCCGTCCCAGAATATCGACTGTCAATGTTTGATCTCATTGCCTTTCTTCTCCCCCCGGGGAGAAGCCCGGGATGACGGGCGCTTCCCATGTGCCCCTCACCCCTTGCGCTTCGTCCAGGGTCCGCTACAGACCGATCCTCAATGCGCGCCCCAACCGCCCTGTCCCTCGCCCTCGCCGCCGTCTCGCTTCCCACCCCCATGGTGATCGCCCAGACCGGCCCCCGCATGGGCGTCTCCGCCGACACCTCCTACTCCAGCCGTTCCTATTCCGAAATCGCCTACGTCTTCCCGTCGACGCTCCAGCTCGATTCCACCGAGTTCGGCGACGTCTCCACCACAGCCGCCCAGGTTTCGTACCAAGTCTCCATCCCCGGCTCCGCGAAGACGTCGTGGATCGCCGGCATCGATCTTCGGGGGACCTGGTTCGATCGCCCCGGCGACGCCCCCATTCCGGACGCCCTCTACGAAACGTCCCTTCGCGTTGGCACTCTCTGGCGGTTCGCCGACGACTGGACCCTCCAGGTCCTTCTTAGTCCCGGGTTGTACTCCGACTTCAAGGACTTCGATGGCGACGACTTCAAGGTTCCCGGACTCATCCTCGCCTTCTGGCAACTCAACGAAAGCGTTCAATTGATCGGCGGCGCCGGTGTCGACATCCGACGTGACCTGCCGGTCATTCCGGCTCTCGGCGCCCGTTGGAACTTCGCCGACGACTGGACACTTCTTGCTGTCTACCCGTCACCCCGGATCGAGTACGCCGCCAGCCAGACGGTCACGACCTTCGTTGGAGCCGAGCTGATTCGCTCCGCGTACCGGGTGGCCGAGGATTTCGGCGACCGTTTAGGACGTCCCGAGCTCAACGACCAGGACATGAGTTACAACGAATGGCGGGTGGGCGCCGGCATCCGGTGGAGTCCGCGCCGCGCGATCACTGTCAGCATTGACGGCGGATGGATGGGCGAACGCCAGTACAACTTCGACGACCGTGACTTCGAACTGACCAGCGAGGGCGCGCCCTATCTCCAGTTGAGCATCAGCGGCACCTACCCATGAACCGAAGCCGCCCTGGAGGGTTCCGCTCCGTCGGAACCTGTTGAACTTTAGCCCCAACCCAATCCTTGGCGCCGACGGAGCGGCGCCCTCCATCGCACGGTTCATGGTCCCAATGCGCCGTTCGCGAACCTTGGCCGCTCTCCATGAACCAACCATTCCCAGATTCCTCTCCCTCCGCAGCGAAGCGGAGGTGGGAGAGGGTGGTTCCGCGCCTGCGGAACCGGGTGAGGGCTCTCCCCCCGTTCATGGCCGCAATACGTGTCCCGATCTTGGCCAACTTCCCTCCGTTGGACGTGGCGGCCTACTCCTCGCCGTCGAAGGACTCCAACGATTCCGACCGGACCAGCCTGCGCTCCGGCGAGCGGACCATCCATTTGCCGCTGTCGGGATAGAAGCATGACTCTCCCATCGGATTGTCAGCCACGATGGTCACAACGAAATCCTCGGTACCCTCGTTCATCAACTGGTGAGGTTCATCCGGACCGAAGACAAAGGCGTCTCCGGCCTCAACGGTCGTCCTGCCCCCGGCGTGCCGGACGGTCCCGATGCCGGACACGACCTGATAGTACTCCCACTGCGCGCTGTGGGAGTGGTAGGGGCAAAGCTTTTTGCCGGGCTGAAGCGTGCACACCGAGACATCGAACGGCTGCCGTTTCATCAAGTCGGTCGACAACGCCTCACGGCCCAGGGTCAGCGAAACCTCCTTCATCGATGCACCGAAGATCCCCTTTGGAGACGTCCATTCCCGAGGCGCCACGTCCCGCACATTAACCCGTTTCATGGCGCGGTGTCTTACACCCCCGCAGACCACGGCTCCAGCGGGATTCGATTCCCCCTCTGGATTCCTTCGCGTTCCTCGCGCCTGCGAACGCGGCGCAATTTCCAACGCGGGTGGCCCTCCTTTCCGACCCAGTCGAACACACCACCCCACCCACCGTCCCCACCCGGCTCTCCCAGATTCCGGCCGGATGCCTCACCGGCCGTTTTCGTTGGGCCGGGTTCCGCAGTGAGCCCAGCGCTCAGAGCCCGTGAATGTCCGCTCATAATGTCAAATGTCGGGGTTTGACCCATTGCCTTTATGCCCCATTGCCCCATGGTCCGGTGCCAATTTCTTCGGAATTATGCCTCTGGTCGGGCCTTCTTTCGAGGTGTGCGGTATGCCGTCGCCGGCGTTTCGAGAAGCACGCCCTGCCGAACGTCCGAACGTAGTTTGCCAGATTTACGACTTCTCGTCGGGAGGATGGCGTCGTAAAGCTCGCGCAGTTTGTTCGAGGCCATGTCGCGGTCCACAAAACGGAATGCAGAAGCCGCCAGGTATTCCAAACTGAGGTCAAAAGACAACCAGCGTCGGCGCTCGATTTCGGCAACGGAACCCGTCGTGTTTGATCCGGCAAAGATATCGACCACGAGATCGCCGGGGTCTGTGAGGAACCGGATGAAAAACTCCGGCAGCTTCGCGGGGAACCTTGCCGGATGTTGTTTGGCTCCCACTGCCGTGCAGCCGGACAAATACTGCCCATTGGATTCCGAGTTCGGGATTTGCAGCAGGTTTGATGGAATCGCTCCGCCATTGTCGCGCCCGAACGCACTGCCGATGTGGTGGCCGCTCGGCCGCTTCTTCGGCGTATAGAATGCCGCCGAATCAGCGATGAGCTTCTTCATCCGGTCGCTGTAAGGAGCGAGAACTTTGGTGACATCCGCTTTCGGCCACACCGTCTTGGAAAACCACCAGACGGTATTCACGGAGTCTTTGGCACGCAGCTTCCGCTTGTTGACCCACTCGATGGGGCTGGGGAGCCTGGACGGATTGAACCGGTAGAAGTCTTCGGCGAGGAAGAAGCCGAGTTCGTCGCAGAAGCGGATCGGCACGCGGAAGTTGTATGACATTTCACATTTGAAGCTGATTCGGTCGCCCGGCCCTCGTCCACGTTTCCTCATGCGGACAGGCATACCGCTTCGCGTTTCCTGACGGGGTTTGAGACCCCGCATCCATCCATCTGTCAGTGTGGAGTGAGAATCGCGCTTTCGGGAAAAATGGCGCGCCGGAGGACGGTGCGTTCGTCGCTCGTGAACGTGACATGGATGCGGCCGTCCTTGGTCTGGATGGCGGTGGGATAGGCGAAGTCTCCCGGGCCTTCGGCGATATTGCGGCGATGTGGCCAGGTTTTTCCGCCGTCGGTGGAAATGGCGGCCCGGAGCGGAGTCCGGTCGTTGGGACTGTCGTTGTAGAGGAAGAGAAGGTGTCCGTTTCGCAGCCGGATCAGTTCCACGGAGGCGTTGGGGTTGGGAAACTCCGTTTCAACGCCGGGGCTCCAGGTTCGGCCACCATCCGTGGATTCGGTGCGCACGACGTTGCCGTCGTCGCCGGGTTCGTAATCGCCGCCACGACGACAGAGGGCGAGCAGGCGGCCCGGTTCGAGTTCGACGACGGCGGCCTGGAGATTGCCGAGGCGCGAGCGCACCCGGTTCGATTCGGACCACGTCTTGGTCTTCGGATCGAACCGGAAGAAGACGGACGTGGTATCGGGGTCGGTCCGATCGGGGTCACTGCCGGTCTCGTGGTAGAGCGGGAGCAAGTAGGCGCCGTCGGCGAGGAGGATGGGGCGGCTTCGGACCATCATGCCGGCCTCCCAGGCGACAATGAAAGCGTCGCTCCAGGTTTCGCCGCGGTCGCGGGAGATTTTGGCGGCGGTTCGGGAGGTGCTCCAGGTGGTGCCGGGTCGGACGACGAAGAACATCCAGAGGACGCCGTCGGGGGCCTGCCACACGGCGGGATTGCCCATTGAATAGAAAGGGTTGCTGGCGACGGGGGCGGGCGGGGACCACGTGGTGGAGCCCTTTCGAAGGCGGGAGCCGTAGATCCGGGTCTCGGTCGCGTACTCTCCGGCG
Source organism: Verrucomicrobiota bacterium (assembly GCA_038325245.1). GTDB lineage: Bacteria > Verrucomicrobiota > Verrucomicrobiia > Limisphaerales > CAIMTB01 > CAIMTB01. The sequence goes on along the minus strand of JBBQIU010000362.1, from coordinate 513 downwards.
CCCGTGTAGAACGCGAGATAGAGATCGCCGTTATCGAGTTCGGTGATGCTGCAGGGGTGTTTGTACTCGCCGGTGGGTGTTTCCGGGCCGAAGAGAGTTTCGACGGCGATGGGGTGAGGCGCGGCCTGGGCGGAGGCGAGGAGGACGAGCGCGAGGACAAGAGCCTGGGACAGGAATCGGGCGATGGGTTTCATGGGAGTAGCGTTTTCCGAAATCTGGACACGGAATGGAACGATGAACCGGGGAGGGAGGCCCTCACCCCGGCCCTCTCCCGCGAGCGGGGGAGGGGGAACTGGCTCAGCGGGTTTCGAGGGGTTGGAGCGCAGGTGGACCGGGCGACGACGGCTCGCACGCGGTTGATTCCGAGCTTCGTTTCGTGTTCCTTGCGGTCCCCTCTCCCTCCGGGAGAGGGACACTGGAATTTGGCCATTTCTGGCCGGCTGCCGCCACGTGAGGCGGCATGAGACTGCCCAGGGCGATGCCCTGATCGTTCTCCACACCGTGCGCGGAGGG
>JBBQIU010000361.1:0-4545 GCA_038325245.1 Verrucomicrobiota bacterium | reverse complement strand
ATCCGACCCCGCCGCACAGATCGATCGGGCCTGGCAACTGGCCTTCAACCGAGCCCCCTCCCTTGAGGAGGCGCAGGACGCACGTGAAGCCGAAGATTTCCTCGCGCCCCGGTTCGCCTTCCGCAAATTGGTAGCGCGGATCATCCGCCGGTATTCGTTCGGGCCAAATTCATCCTTGGGATGGTAGTGGTAGACGTTCTCCCGATCGACGACGTGCAGGTGGAAGCTTGGACCTCCACGGGCGGAATCCAGCGCGCCGCTGAGATGCAGGATCCCGTCCCGGACGGCCTCGGCCTCGAGACGGCGGGGAGGGAATCGCCAGAGGAGCCGGCCGGAAGCGTCCACGAGCAGGGCGTCGGCACGGGGCGCGCTGGATTGGCGCCAAGTGGCGGAGCGGAGGATCTGCCGCTGGACATCCTTGATCCTCCAGCCGCGTTCAATCAGTTCGCTGGCCAGCCAGTCCAGCAATTCGGGATGCGTAGGAGGGGATCCATTCCGCCCGAAATCATTGGGGGTATCGACCCAGCCCACTCCGAAGTGATGCTGCCACAGGCGGTTGACGATGACGCGCGGCGTCAGGGGGTTCGCGTCGTCTGCGATCCAATCGGCGAGCCGGAGCCGGCGAGTCTGTTCGGGTTCGTCCACCGGGAGCGTGAAGGGTTGAAATACCGCCAGGGTTGCGGGAGGAACGGCCTCGCGCTTTTGCATGGGATCGCCGCGGTGAAGACGATGGGTGGGCTGCGGCTGGGAGAAGGTTCCGGCATACACCATCGGCGCCTTTGCCCTCTCGTCGCGCTGCTTGCGGAGTTGCTCCAACTGCGCAAGCCAGGCCCGGCCCTGTCGAGCCTCCCCCTCGGGGAGGTCGTCGAATCGATAGCTCGATTCGGCGGCCCCGGGAGAGCCGCCCTCGCGTGACACGGGCGCACGGTCCGCCGAACTGGCCACCAACTTCCAAGCCCCGGGTTCCGTCGCGACTTCGATGCGATAACGCGTGGCGAGGCGGTCCCCAAACTGGCCGCTGCGGTCCCGCCCCCAGACGATGCGGTCGATCCGCGTGGTCCGGAGGAGTTCAAGCTGGACCCAGCCCCGTCCGCTCTCTTCCGAGATCCAGGAGTGGCTGTTCCCTGTCTTGCCGTCGTGGATGTGCTCCAGCTTGTGAATATCGAATCCAGCCAGCGTTCCGGATGCCGTTGCGGACGTGCCCCCGCTCGCGAGCGCGACGTTTTGATCACTCGAATAGATTTCAAGTTCGTCGAGGCAGGGCTGCCCGCCCGACGCCAGGATGGTGAACCGTACGAACCGGGCTTCCACCGGCGACAAGACCTCGGTGTTGATCCGGGAATTCACCGGGGCGCGAAGCGTGGGGGGCTTCCGGTCCGGGGATACGTCGGGATCGAGTGGCAGGGCCTTCGGAATGAACTGGGCGAGACGCTCCTCCAGGCCGGTAATGGCCGCGTTCAGGTGGGCGACCTCCGCCGCATCGGCTGACGGCTGGGCCAACGCCCGCTCACCGTGCCGGACCCCCGCGAAGACGGCGGAGAGGCTGTAATACTCCCGCTGTTCGATCGGATCGAATTTGTGATTGTGGCAGCGGGCGCACCCCAACGTGAGTCCCAGGAAAGCCGTGCCCGTCGTGTTGACCATGTCGTCCAGCTCGTCCGCGCGCTGCTGTGCCGTCAGGACAGGGTCCGGACTGCCCACAATGTCCACCGGACCGCCGACCAGAAAGCCCGTGGCAACGTCGACCCCCAGGGCGTCCCCGGCGACCTGCTCGCGGAGAAAGCGATTGAAGGGAACGTCGTGATTGAAGGCGTCGATGACGTAATCCCGGAAGCGCCATGCGTTGGGCCGTTCGCGGTTCGTTTCGAATCCGTTGCTCTCGGCAAACCGGACGACATCCAGCCAATGGCGCCCCCAACGCTCGCCGTATCGCGGATCATCCAGGACCCGGTCGACGAGGTTCTCGTAAGCCAGGGGATGGGTATCCTTGACGAATTGGGCGACCTCTTCGGGCGTTGGAGGCAGTCCCAACATGACGAAATGGAGGCGTCTGATGAGGGTGGTTCGGTCCGCTTGGTGCGAGAGCGAAAGCCCGTTGGCTGCCAGACGAGCGGCGATGAAGGCATCGATCGGTGAAGGTCTATCAGGAAGATTTCGCTCGGTTGTGGGTGTGGGAGGAACAGACGGACGTCGGATGGGTTGGAAGGACCAGTGGTTTCTGGCTCCGTCCTCGTCCTCGGAAGCATCCGCGGACCACAGGGCACCTTGATCAATCCATGTGCGCAAAAGGCCAACCTGCTCCGGCGTGAGTCGTTCGTCTTTGGGCGGCATGATCCTGTCTTCATCGAGACCGGAGACGAGTTGGACGAGCAGGCTGTCGGCGCTGTTTCCCGGAAGCAGGGCTGGCCCGGACTCTCCGCCCTTGAGAGCGGCACTTCGACGATCGAGGCGCAGGTCCGCCCGCTGTTTTCCTGAACCGTGGCAATCGAGGCATCGGGCCTCGAGGATCGGATGGATATCGCGGGCGAAATCGATGGGCCGATCGGCAGCCGGCGGAAGCGTCCCGGCACTGGAACGGGGCGTGGTTGCGAGGAGGGTCGCAAATGCCAGCCAAAGGAGAGGTCGCAGGGAGGCAATCATTCCCGGGTCAACGTGTGTTCGTGGAGATAAACCATTTTCCGATGGAGAGGGGAAGCCCCCTGTTCTCCTTTTGGTGATCTGGGAATCTCCAAGGCGATCCCGTCCTTCCAAGTCTCTGCGTTCCCTGCGTTCTTTGTGGCAAATCCCTCCCCGTCCGGCGCTCAAGTCCGTCGCATTCACGTGGGCCTGGAGGCCTGCCCGCTTGGATTTAGGCCACAGGGAACGCAGAGAGCGCAGAGAAGGAACCTGGCTTTCGCCAAACACCCTCAGGTTCTGAACCTCTGATTCTCGAAAGGCGCGTCGTGGCGAGCGAACGCGAGTGCCTTCAAAATACCCGTTGCAAGAGAAGGGTTCGCTCGCCAGAGTGCCTGCCTCGGTCGGGGCGTAGCGTAGCTTGGTAGCGCGCTTGTTTCGGGTACAAGAGGTCGTGAGTTCAAATCTCACCGCCCCGACCAATTTTCTTTTTCCTGCCTTTTACCGCGGAAGCAGTTACCGCCAGTTCAGGGTCGCGGTTAACCTAGGCCTAAGCGGAAGCCGTTGTTTGCGTAAATCATTGCTGCGCAACTTCTTCTAATCTTTTCAGCGTCAGCGTGGTGGAGCGTCCAGGCACGAGAGGCAGGAATGCAATACGGCCGCCTCCCTTCTCCACTGTGGTACGTTCGGCCTGATTGAGCGTCTCCAGGGTGTAGTCCGCACCCTTGGCCCAGACGTCCGGCTGCGCCAACCCAAGGAATCGTTCCGCGAAGGTTTCGTCGAACACGCAGACGGCATCGACACAACCCAGGGCCGCAATCAATGCGGCTCGGTCGCCTTCGACGCGGATGGGGCGGGATGAACCCTTGAGACGGCGGACGGAGGCGTCGGAGTTGACTCCCACGAGGAGCAGGTCCCCCAGTGCCCGGGCGGCTTCGAGGTACGTGGCGTGGCCGATGTGGAGGAGATCGAAACATCCGTTCGTGACGACGAGTTGCCGTCCGGACTGGCGGATGCTTTCCCTCCAGGCGGTGAGGGACGGAGGCAGGAGTATCTTTTCGCTAAAACCCACGAACGGACTTTGCCGAAGAGCCAGGCCGGGCGACAAGCGGCCAGTGCACTCCCATGAGCCGAAACCCTCGCCATGGGAGGCGTAGCTTGATCCCACGGAGGGAGGCCTACCCCAGTCCTGCCGACAGGAATGTTGGTGGCCCCGTTCATCACTTCCCAGCTGTCCAGCCCCCATCCAGAATCATCGCTGAACCGGTCACGGCAGAGGATTCATCGCTCGCCAGGTAGAGCGCCGCCGCAGCGACCTCATCAGGCCGAATCATCCTACCAATCGCCTGCGTCGACTCCATGTCCGCCCTCGCCTTCAATGGATCCGGGTATTGGGCGATCATCGCCGACACAAACGGAGTTTCCACCCGTCCCGGGCAGATGCAATTGCACCGGATGCCCTCCCTCGCATGATCCAGCGCGAGCGCCTTGGTGAAGCCCACGACCGCGAACTTGGTGGTGGTGTAAGCTAAGCGGTCGCGGACGGCTACTATCCCCCCTATGGAGGCCAGGTTGATGATGCTCCCTGAACGTCGGGCCAACATTCCGGGAAGGAAGGCCCTGGTCACCTCGAACACTCCACGGACATTGACCGCCCAAAGACGCTCCAGATCATCGGCGGTCGTGGTCAACAGGGTTCCGACATGGCCGATGCCTGCATTGTTCACCAACACGTCCAGCGCACCGTGGTGCGTCCGTACCCAATCTGCCGCCGCGTCGATCGAGGTCGATTGCCCTACATCCAAGACCAACCCCTCCGCCAATCCACCCAAGGATCGAATCCTCTCCAACTGCTTTCCAAGACTCGATTCGGACAAGTCGGTAAGGAGAACTGTCGCTCCAGCCTTCACAAAGACCTCCGAGATCGCCGCG
>JBBQIU010000360.1:0-4579 GCA_038325245.1 Verrucomicrobiota bacterium | reverse complement strand
GATGTTGAAAGACCTGGGCGGCATTGGTGGGGTCGAGATTGCCGGTGGGTTCGTCGGCGAGGACAACCGCGGGTTTCTTAAGCAGGGCGCGGGCGAGAGCGGCGCGTTGGCGTTCGCCGACGCTGAGCGTGGCGGGCTTGTGGGTGGCGCGATCGGCAAGCCCCAATTGTTCGAGAAGGGCGGTGGCGTTCTTCCGGCCCGTAACGGTGTCAGCGCCGGGGGGAAGGCCCGCGAGGATGTTTTCGAGCGTGTTGAGGTAGGGGAGGAGGTGGAAGAGTTGGAAGACAAAGCCAACGCTTTGGGAGCGAAGGGCTGCACGGTCGGCGGCGGACATGGCGTACACGTCGGAGCCGTCGAGCCGAACGGTGCCATGGGACGGGCGCTGCATGCCGCCGAGGGTGAGGAGGAGCGTGGATTTTCCGGAGCCGCTGGCGCCCTTGACGGTGACGAACTCGCCTCGCTGGACATGGAGGTGAACGTGGTCGAGGCCGCACACGACGGCGTTGCGGGCCTGAAACTGTCGGGAAACATCGTCGCAGGAGATCATCGGGATCACTCGGCGCGGAGGGTTTCGACGGGGTCCTGGTTGAGGGCGATCATGGCCGGAACGAAGGAGGCGAATGCGGCGAAAGCGGGGGTTAGGACGACGGCCCAGGCGACGAGGGAGAGGTTCCACGTCAGAGCGGCGGCGGTGACATGGAAGATGGCGGGTCCAAAGGCGAGGGCGAGGGCGGTGCCGGCGGACGCTCCTGCAAGGCCGGAGAGGGATCCGAGCAGGACAGCCTTGCCGAGAAAGAGGGTTGTGAGGCGGGCGGAGCCGTGACCAAGCGCGCGCCAAAGGCCGATTTCCGGGCGACGTTGGCGGACGTTGAGAATGGCCATGGTCCCGACCCAGAGGGCGGCGATGCCGAGGGCGAGGGGGACGGCGAAGGCGGCGTACTTCTCGGCCATCTGTCGCTGGCGGGCTCGGGCATCCGCAAGGGCTCGGACGTGGAGGACCTGGGTTTCCGGCAGGATGGTGGCGAGAACAGCGCGGAGTTGTGCGAGGGGATCCTTGTCGGCGGTAAGGCAGAGGCAATCGATCGCCTGGATCTCGTTGATGCGACCGGGGAGATTGAGGATGGCCTGGATATCGGCGAGGTGGCCATAGACGCGGATGTCGTCTTCGGTGCCGGACTCGGCGAGCACGCGTTCGACGGTGAAGGACTTGCCGCCGAGTTCGACGGTTGCGCCCCGGCGAGTCTGGAGGAGTTGGGCGGCGGTGCTTCCCAGGAAGAGCTGGCCCTTGGGAATGGAGAAGCCCATGGGTTTCTTGCCTTCGTCGGAGATGGACGGAGAGACGCCTTCGAGAAGGACTTCACCTTGGGCGAGGGGGTAGCGCTGGCGAAGTGTGGCGGTGAGGTGGTTGAACGTGAGGAAGACGCCCTTCTGACGGCTGAGGGTGTTCACGAATTCCTCGGGCATGGTGGTGTCTGAATGGCCCTTGGACCAAAGGTACGAGGTGTCAGTCGTGGCGGGAATGATGCGGAGGTTGAAGCCGAGGTCGCGCATGACGCGCCGGGTCTCGCGTTCGGCAGCCTCGGAGGTGAGGCGTACGGCGATGAGGAGCGTGACGGCGGCGGTCAGGGCACCGACGGTCCAGAGGGAGTTCCAGCGATGATGCCAGATTTCCTTGAGCAGGAGGGAGAGCAGGCTCATGGGCGGTCCTTTTTGCGAGAGCGGCGCAGGAGCGACACGCCCGCGAAGACTGCGGCGAGGCTCAGGCCGGAAAGGGCGAACCAAACGGCCAGCACGGCGACGGTGGCCTTGGGTTTGGCGGAGGGTTGGAGCGGAGGAGCCGTGGTCGGAGCGGAAGTGGAGTCGGGATCGGGGGCAGGATCGGGGGACGCATCCGGGAGGGTGGCGGCGGCGAGTTCAATCGGTTCTTCGGAATACCCGAGGGCCAGGGCGTCGAAGGCGCCCGACGTGGTGCGCGTGGCGCGGGCCCCGGGGTTGGCGGGTCCCTTCAGAACGATGCGGGAGATTTCGGCCCGGATCAGGGGATTCTCGGGATCGAAGCCCAGGGCGGCGGCGGCGGCGCGTTGTCGGCCGCTATCCCATCGGGCGGGGATGACGGGGCCCTGAAGGAAGCTGCGGTCGAGTTCGCACTCGCAGTCCTGACCGATGATGGCGAGGCGATCCTGAACGACGGTGCGGGTGATGAGGGCGCCTTCTAGGAAATCGCCGACGCGGCGACCGCGGCCGAAGACGATGGCCACACGGGGGTCGCGGGCGGGTTGCGGGTCCATGCCGAGGCCCCAGACGAGGACCGACTCCGCGGCGAGCGTTGCGAGAGGGATGGTGAGGATAGGGGGCGGGACATCGACCGGCTTCGGCATGCTGGGGAGAAGGCGTGAGATGGCGGCGGCGGCCTCGTTCAGTGTCTGGCGGGCGCGTTGATTCGCGTCGGGTTCCTGTCCCTCGACAAGGACGATGACGGCGTAGGCGCGCAGCAGTTCATCGTGGAGTTGAGCGCGAACACGGGATAGCGCGGCGCGTTCGAGCAGGTCGACGACGCCGGCACGGGAATTCGGAAAGGCGGGATCTTCGGCGAGGGTGAGGGTTCGTTGATCGGGGGACCGGAGGAGGAGGCGGGTGGTGGGAGAAGGGGGATCGGACTGAACGGACAACGTGATATTGGCGTCGAGGAGGACTGCGGCGGCGGCGTGTTCGAAGTCGAGCCGGAGGTGGGAAGGGGCGTTGGGGGCGAGGTGCAGGATGAGGCGGTAAGGATCGCCGCCGAGGTCCACGAAGCCGGTGTCGCGGACGGAATAGCGGCAGGCGAGAGAAGACGGGGCGCCGAAAAGGCACGCGATAAAGAGGAGAGCGAAGGCGAAGAGTTCCTGGATGCGGCTGGGGTCCGAGCGGAACACGGGCCGGTACGATTCAAGGGAAGCCTCCGCGGTCTTGGGAACGAATGTTGGAGCCATGAAAGTCATGGGCGGGTTCATGACGGCTGGGATGGGTTGGGGATGTTTCCGCAGTCGGGGCAGTCCGGAAGACGGTGGGTTCGGAACTTGCGGCAGGACAGGGTGCGCAGGTCGGCGACGAGGAGTTGGTGGGTGAGCGGTTGTCCGACACCGGTGAGGAGTTTGATGACCTCGAGGGCGGCCAGCGATCCAGCAACACCTGAAACCGCGCCGACGATAGGGAACCGGCGCTGCCAGGTGGTGGAGGGTTCGGGATACAGGCAGCGGAGGCACGCGGTCACACCGGGTTGCAGGGTGGTGAGATGCACTTCGAAATCGTAGACGGCGCATTCGACGACCGGTTTCCGCGCGGCCATGGCGGCGCGGTTGATGGCGTAACGCTCGGCGAACAAAGGGGCGGCGTCGACGATGATATCGGCTTGGGCGACGAGGGCGTCGGCGTTGGCGGACGTGATGTTTTCGGCGGTGGTGATGATGTCGAGGCGGGGGTTGAGGTCGCGCAGGCGGCGGCTGGCGGAATCGACGCGGGACTGCCCGATGCGGGCGTGGGTCATGAGTATCTGGCGATTGAGGTCACTGGGGCGGATGGGGCCTGCGTGCGCGAGGATGAGGCGTCCGACGCCGGCTGCGGCGAGGTATTGGGCGACGGCGCCGCCGAGGCCGCCGACGCGTGAGATGAGGACGGAAGCGCCTTTGAGACGGCGTTGACCAGTCTCACCGAGGCCGTCGATGTCGATCTGCCACGCGAAGATGTCGCGTTCGGCGTCGTCGAGGATGGGTTCATTTTGAATGGGAGAGAGGCGGCTCATGGGGAGGGACGTTTTCCAAGAATTGGACACGCATTGGGGCCATGAATCGGGGGGGAGAGCCCTCACCCGGTTCCGCAGGCGCGGAACCACCCTCTCCCACCTGCGCGGCGCTCCGGCAGGAGAGGGAGCTGGGAAAGGTCGGTTCGTGGGTAGCGGCCTCATTGGGGGATGTGCTCCTCTCGGATGGAGCCGCCGGCGAGGTGGAGGACGACGTTGGCGAGGCGGTCGGCTTCGCGGCGGTTGTGGGTGATGTGGAGCACGGTGACGCCCGACTGTCGGTGGACGTCGGCGAGAACGGAACAGATCTCGTCGCGTGTCGCGTCGTCGAGGGCGCTGAGGGGCTCATCGAGGCAGAGAATGGAGGGACGGAAGGAGAGGGCGCGTCCGAGAGCGACCCGTTGTGCTTCGCCGCCGCTAAGGCCGGTCGTTTGGCGGGGGAGCAACGGCGTGATGCCGAGGGAAGCGGCGACTTCGCCTACGCGGGTCTGGATGGCGTCGGCGGGCCAGCGGCGGACACGGAGGGCGAAGGCGAGGTGGTCGGCGACGGTGAGGTGTCGGAAGAGCGCGGCTTCCTGGGGGACGAAGCCGATGCCGCGGGAGGCGGGGGGAAGGCGGGTAATGTCGCGATCGCCGAGGAGGATTGCGCCGGACTCAACACGTCGGAGGCCGCAGATGCCTTCAAGGAGGGTTGTCTTGCCGGAGCCGGTCTTGCCCATGAGGACGGCGTAGGTTCCGGAGGCGACGGTGAACGAGACGTTGGGCAGGGTGAAGCTGCCGGCCCGGACGAGAAGGTGGTGGACG
>JBBQIU010000359.1:0-4581 GCA_038325245.1 Verrucomicrobiota bacterium | reverse complement strand
ACTTTCCTGGCTCGACCTCCCGGATCTCGCTGACGAGGGAAGGACCGGCGTTGAATTTGTCGAGTTGCGCCAGGAACGCGATGACGGTCTGCATTCTTTGGGAGACCGGGAGCGTTGTGGGCTTCCCCTCAGTCGGGAGGCGTTGCAGCAACGGCGCGAGCTCGCTGCGGAGATTCGTGGGGAGGACCGGGATCAGTTCACGGACGCGCGCCTCGTACTTCTCGATGTTGGCGGAGAAGATCGTGAGGTTCATTTTGGATTCCGCGATCTTCTCGAGCAACTCGGAGCGCTGTTTCTCCGTGCCGGTCGACCCGCTTCCAAGCTCGTTGAGGCGCGAGGAGAGGAGTTCGATCTCCTGCCGCGACACCGAGAGCGTGTCGGCGATGGACTGTTGCTCGCGCGCCCACAGGTTCTTCTCTTCGGAGATCGTGGACTTCACGCGGGACCACTCCTTCCAGAGATTCCGCAACTCCTCGAGGGGCGTGGCGTCGGATTGGAGAGTGGCGCAGGTCAAGAGGCCGGTTGAGGTGATCAGGAGACACCATTTAGGGGATGACTTCATGAGATCGGTGAGCGTTTTGTGAGCGGGACGAGTCGTTCGGGGGGGGCGAGAACGGATGCGCATCAATGCGACGGCAGCCTCGCAGCGTACGGGGTGCGATGCAGGACAGGGGGCGTCCCGATTGCATCATGGGGTCTCCCTGATCCCCACGGAATTGCAAAGCACGCGTCGTGCCACCCTCCGAGGTGCGGCATGAACTGCGCCACGGTAGGTGCCCTATCCCGGTTCAACGATGAACGGCGGGCCTGGAAATCGAAAAATCAGGTTCTACGACCAGGACCCGTCACCGACAAAATCCTGGGACTGAAGCAATCTGTTCAGGTTGCGCAAAGGAAGCCGCGAGGATGGTGAATAAGAACCAAGTTAGACAACGTACGCGGCCTGTCATTGATGAGCAGAGGTCATGCCTGCATCGGTGATGGACTCATCCGGCTGGATTGGGGACAGCTAGGAGGGAAGGGTACGGTACGGATTGGAGGGAGATGAGTCCCGTGAATGGGGTGGCATGATACTCTCTCATGGTTTGGAACGGGCCTTCAGGTGCCACCCGCTGCGTGGACCGGCTGGCACGGACGGTGCTCAAGGGCGTCGTTCCTCCAAGGCGGCGGGGTCGCCTTCCGGGAGCACCCCCCGGTTGAACCCACTCCGTGGCCGCTGCGTGCCACAGTCTGTCTGTCCTACTGTCAGTGTAACTCAATATCATGAGCCTACCGAAGTCACTCGGAACATTGGTCGCACTCAGTGCTCTCGCCGATCCCACCCTGATGAACGCGCTGGCCCAGGCGCCATCGGCCACGAACGCTCCTCCCGCGCAGACCTCCATGCCGGCGTCCGACACTCTGTCGGGCGACGATGCGGGCGAGGTGGAGGCCCTGGAGTCCATGGCCGGCAATGATCCAACATTCATCATGCCGACGGCGCCGGTGGAGAGCGTGATCGGCTTCAACAAGTCGATCCTCGATACACCGCGCTCGGTGACCGTGCTCAGCGCGGAACTGCTGGAAGCGGCCGGTGTGGAGAATGTCGAGGATCTCTACCGTGTCGCCCCGAGCACCTACACGAACTTCCGGTTCGGACTGCAGGGCGGCATCAACGTCCGGAATCAAGCCGGGGATTATTACTTCCGCGGCATGAAGAAGCCGGACCCGCAGGGAAATTACCGGACCATCTTCACAGCCTTCGATTCCATCGAGGTGGTCCGCGGCCCGGCGTCACCGATCTTCGGCGGGGGACGGATTGGCGGCTATCTGAACTTCAATCCCAAGACGGCCCGGAGTGTGACGGGCAAGTACATGGAAAAGTTTGAAGGGAAGGTGAGCATGACCCTCGGGAGCTGGGACAAGCGCGTGGCGCAGCTCGAGTACGGCGGTCCAATCAAGGGGTTGCCTGGCGACCGGAAGGCCGGTCTCTACTTCTACGGATTCTTCGAGGACTCGGCCGGATATTACGAGACGAGCTTCGATAAGCACCTTGTCGGCCAGTTGGCCCTGTCGGCGGACCTTACGGACAGTTGGCGCGTGGAGACCGGTCTGGTCATCCAGGATTCGAAGGGCGGTTTGAATGGCGGCGTCAACCGCGTGACCGAGGAACTCTTCTCGGAGGGCAAGTACTGGAGCGGCGGATTTTCGGTGCCCCTCGACGCGAACGGCGACGGCAAGATCGCGGACCGCGAAATTTTCGCCTCACGGCCGTCGACGGCGACCTACAATCCGATCTTTGTGAGTTTCGGCACGGTGACCGGGAAGCCCGACTTCAAGCAGGAGGTGGATGCCACGGGCAAGCCGACGGGGCCGATTCGGCGGGTGGACACCGGGGCGGCGATCGGGACGGGAGCAAATGCCCTGCTGGGTCTCCCGGAGCCGTGGCAGCTCGACTACGGCTCCTTCCGGCTGGTCGACTATGATTTCGCCCGGACGCTCGGGGAGGACTATTACCAGGCGGACATCTATGACGTCTACTTTGACGTCATCAATGATAACAACGAAGAACTCACTCTCAAGAACCAGCTTTACTTCCATTCGTACGACCAGGTGAAGGACGGCCGGAATCCGTTCTCACAGATCCAGAGGCCGACGACGCTGGAGAACAAGTTCACGGCAGGGCACGTGGCGGACTGGCAGCCGGAATGGTTGAAAGGACAGTATCTGGCCTCGGTGAACCTTCGGTACACGGACACGTATCGGGAGAATACGACCAACTCCGACTATGATCAGCGCCGAGACCTGATGTCGGGGCCGAACGGTGGATTCTCGCCCAATGACACGTTCTACAGCTTCCTGGAACGGCGCGGGTTGGACGGCAGCGCGATCACGCGGATCAATGACTCGGAGTATATCGAGACGGGAGTGGGTCTCCTGACTGATCAGACCTTCTTCGACATGTTCAACCTGGTGGCGGGAGGCCGGTTCGACTATGTCGCCGGCGATTACCGGCAGCCGGAGGGAGTGTTCCTGAACAAGAACGCCGCGAATGTCGGGACCACCGCAAATCTCGAGAACCGGATTACCACGACGGCGCAGGAGGCCCGGGGGGATGACAAGGAATTGTCCTGGAGCCTGAGCGCGAGTTATCTGGCGCCGCTGAACATTCGTCCCTACTTCACGGTGGCCCAGCAGGCGGCTCTGCTCATGGACACCTCCGATGCGTCGATCTCCCCGAGCAGTTGGGGCAGTGGGCCCTATGCCAAGTCGGAGATCTACGAAGCGGGGATCAAGAGTTCGCTGCTGGAAAACAAATTGTTCGCGGCGGTGGCGGTTTTTCAGCAAACGCGGATCGCCTTCAGCACGGCGGACGGTACGGAGTCGGTGGACAAGACGATCAGCCGCGGGGTCGAGTTGGAGATGCGTTACGTACCGATTCCCAGCGTGAGCATCGTGGGATCGGCGGTATGGAGCCGGGCCAACTACCTGTCCGGGGGCACGGTCCGGGTCAATGGGCGGTATGTTGGATTCTCGGACGTGACCGATCCGGCGACCGGCGAAATACTGGTGCCTGCTGAGGCCTTTGGCTGGGGCGGCATCCCGCAGGTCACCATTCCCAATGGCAGCACTTACAGCGAAGTCGAGGGCATCCCGGACAAGATCCTGAACCTGTTTGTGACCTACACCCACAGCATCGGGCTCGGGGTGGGCGTGGGGGTCAGCCATCAAGGAGCGTTCGCATCCGATCGGACTGAGATATGGAAACTTCCCTCGGCGACGACGGCGAACGCGACGGTCTTCTACAACAAGGGCAAGTGGCAGGCGAAGCTCGATTTCAACAACATCACGGACGAGCAGTACTTCGTGAAGGGAGCCAACAACGGGATGATGGTGGGCGTCCGCCAACCCTTCAACATCGAGGGAACCCTTTCCAGGGCCTTCTGAGACGGCGACTTGACCTAACCTACTCACTCACTGACTGACCGATCCGAGTTCATGAAGACTATCTCCAGAATCGAAGCGCAGACTTCACCATCACGATTCACGCGCCGACGGTTTCTGGCGGCGACGGCGCAGGCCGGGGCGGTTGGCGCCGCATTGACAATGCTGCCACGGCAGGGGCGAACGGCGGCGGGGGTGGGCAGCAACGAGCTCACGAGCCTTTCCGCCACCCGACTGGCGGAACTGATCCGGGGTGGGAAGGTGTCCTCTCTGGAGGTCGTGGATGCGCACATCCGACGGATCGAGGCGGTGAATCCCAAGCTGAACGCCCTTGTAATGCCGTGTTTCGAGAGGGCACGCGCAGAGGCGCGGGCGGCGGACGAGCGGCAGGCGAAGGGCAGCAAGCTCGGGGTGTTGCACGGCGTGCCGATGACCTTGAAGGACTCGATCGACAGCGCCGGCGTAGTTAGCACGGGTTGCACGCTCGGCAGGAAGGGATTTGTCCCGTCGCAGGATGCGACCGTGACCGCCCGACTGCGGGCGGCGGGCGCCATCCTTTTGGGAAAGACGAACACACCGGAGTTCACCATGGGGTCGTTCACCGACAACCTGGTCTATGGGAGAACGAACAACCCCTACGATCCGGCCCGGATTCCT
>JBBQIU010000358.1:0-4586 GCA_038325245.1 Verrucomicrobiota bacterium | reverse complement strand
CGCTTCGGTGGTTTGACAAAAAGAAATTGTCCTTGCGCATTTGATACGGTAGAGAAATTTTTCTGCCAAAAAATTGAACTTTGGATCTTGCTCCTGCTCAAACTCACACATTCACCAAATGACGTAAGGAATTTTCAGATGAAAAAAGGTTTCAATTTCGCTTCGGATCGCCGTATTCACGCCTTGCTGTGCTGTAGTGCAGCAGTATTGTTATCGGCTTGCGGTGGGCCACCTGAGTCACGACGTGACGAATGCTGCGGGACGCCGCCTTGAGGCGGATGGCCTCGCATTGCTTGTTGATGGTCCCCACCGAAGTGTCGCGTCGAGCGCCGATTTCTTTCGCAGTCAATCCCTGCGTCAAAAGGTCCAGGACCTCCATTTCAGCGGCCGTGAGGTCGAGGATCCAATCGACCGGCCCAGCCCCCAGGCTGATTTGGCGGAACGTCCAGGCGATGCGTGGAGAGAAAATCGCGCCGCCATCGGCGACAATACGAACGGCGTCCAGGATACCGGTCCGCCCATCGCCCTTGAGGATGTACCCCGACGCACCCAGTAGGTAGGCGAGCAAAATTTCATCACCCGAATCGACGATGGTGTGCACCACGACACCCTGGTGCAGGCGCGCTTTGCGGATGTCCGCGAGTGCTGCGAGGCCGCTTCCTTCCTGGAATTGAACCTCCAGTATCACGACATCGGGATCGGCATCCGCCATATGCATCACGGCCCCTTGGAGCGACAAGCCTGCGTGATCGCAGCGGAATCCAGGAGTGGTGTCGAAGATCTGGCGGGTTTCCTCGAGGACCTTGGGATTGTCTTCCAGGATCGCAACCGTGATGGTCGACTCACTGTTCACAGACGTCTTATGGCGACCCACCCAGAAGCTGACAAGTGACGATTCATTCATCCATGAGCCGCGAGGGACCTAGCGGAGAATTGCCGGTGAACCTGAACCTGGGGAAGGACGGACCGCCGATCCTGTTCGTCCACGGCATGTGGCATGCCGACTGGTGCTGGGCGCTGTTCGTCGCGTTGTTCCAAGCCGCTGGCTTCGATCCCAAGGCCATGAATCTGAGCCAGCACGAGCGCAGGAGCGGGAAACCGCGGCGCCTCGATTGGTGGTCGCTGCAAGATTACGTGGACGACCTGAAGCGTGAGATCGCGAAATACAAGGCGCTGTATGGGACAACGCCGATTCTCGTGGGGCACTCGCTGGGATGCCTGCTGATCGAGATTGTCATGGCGGAGGTTCGCCCCCCCGCGGTGGTCCTCCTGGCCCCAACTCGGCACGACATCTTTCAAAGGTCGGTCTGGCGGTTCTTCAAGAAACACCCGTTCCGGTTCATCCAACTCTTCACCACGGGCACCATGTGGCCGCCGATCTGCACGCCTGAGCTTTGCCGCGAGATGCTGTTCTCCCCTGCCCTTTCCGATGCCGATCTCCAGAAGTGGCACAAGTGCCTCCAAAACGAATCGTACTGGTTGGGGACCCAACTCCTGTGCGGTTGCGGACCGAAGCCGGCGCCGCCGTCGGGCATCCCTACGCTCGTGGTCGTTGGGGATCGCGATCAGGCTGTCCGTGTGAAAGACGCCGAGCAAGTTGCCGCATACCACGGGACCCAGGTCGTGATCATGCTCGGATTGCCCCACGACCTCATGCTCGATGAAGGTGCCGCCAAGGTGGCAGAGCGCGTTGTGCGCTGGCTCAAGAACGACGGACCAAATCGGACGGAGTGAGTTCTGCGGAGGATCGAGAGTCCCTTCCCCGACTCCGATACCTCGCAGAGTTCGCCGACCAACGGATGCTGCGGGCCCAGGCCGTCCGTGGGCTTGGGGTCCTCGGCGACCGCGAGTCGGCGCGGGTCATCCGGACGCTGGTCAGCGACGACTCCCACGAATTCATGCTGGAGGCCGCGATCCGAGCACTCGGAATGCTGGGTGACTCGGCTTCCATTCCCACCCTGCGAGGGTTGGTCCGAGATCGCCAGGATTTGAGATTTCAGCAAACCCGGACACGTCGCTTCGAGCCGGCGGTGAAGTCCTTGGTTCAGTTGCGCGATCCCGAGTTGCTGGCGCTCTTGAGGACCTACGTCCGAGGCGGAGAAGATAGCCGAACGGTGCAGTGGGCCATCGAATCTCTAACTCGTTTCGACGACCTGAGGGCCGTGCCGGTCTTGCGGGAACTGATGGCTTTGAGCGAATCGCCGATGACGCGTGTGGCCGCGATTGGCGCAACGGGTTCACCAAGGGCACGCTCGCCACTTCGAAATGCCGCGTATTCTGGGTCGCCACCGTGTGCCCATGAAAGAGCGCTGTCGCCGCGATCAGGGAATCCTCACACGTACTCGCCGACCTTCAAGGTGGAGTGCTGAGGTGGAACCCTCCCATTCCGTTACAGGCGGGCCCCTCGCGGGTAGCCGAGCGCCGGGGTATTCAAGGCGCTGACCGACCGGTGAATCACAGTGGCCCTCGATCACCGCTAAACCCGGCCCCAATTGAAACTCCCGCGCACGGCCACCGTTGCCTCTTGAACCTCCGGGGACTTGGTGTAACACAGACGCACGTATGACAACCACGGTGACGGTGCGATTGCCGGCCACGCTCGCGCGCGAGTTCAAAGCCAAGGCCAAAGCCGCCAAAACAAGTCCGAGCGCTGTGTTACGCCGGGCGGCGACGGAGTTCGTCCGACGACAAAAGCCGACGTCGAATGCGATGCAGGAACACATCGACGCCCATGCCGGCTCATGGGATGGGCACGTCTCCGGGCGGGAATTACTTCGGAGCACGCGTCCGTGATCCTCGTGGACACCTCGGTGCTCGTAGCCTGGATGGACTCGGCGCACCCCCATCACAAGGCCTGCTGGACCGCCATCCGCGAATGGGCCGGGCGGGACGAATTGGCCGTGAGTTCGATCGCGTACGGGGAGTTGGCGGCCGGAGCACGAACTCGTGAAACCGTCGATGAGGCCCTCAAGGGATTCCTCCGCATCGACCTCGATTTCAATGCTTCCTGGCGTGCGGGACAGGCCTTCCGCAAACATCGCCCGGCCAAGGTAGACAGCCCGGTGTTGCCGGACTTCCTGATCCGGGCCCAAGCGGCCGTCCTAGGAATCCGACATTTGACGAACGACCGTCGCCGCCTCGCCGCGTGGACCGATGTGGAATTCCTCTTTCCGAAGGTCTGAGGGAGCGACGCATGGCCTGAAGTCGGGATGAAAGCTACCGCGTCGGGTTGGAATCGTTCGTAGACATGAGGTGGATTTTCTGTAGATTTTCACCATGCTAGCGATCTTGGAACGGCCGGCGACGAAGACCCGACTGGATGCGATTCAGGCTCAGATTGGAGAGTTGCAGCGCGAGCTTCAGGCCCTCCGCGGTGCCGAGCCGCCGCGTTTGATATTGCCGGAACTTCATGCCGTCAACGGCCGGATTGACGCCGCCAAGGTGGCGGAATTCATGGCGGTGCCCTTGAAGCGCCTGTCGGAGGGCCTGGGACTGAACTACAAGGCGGTTCACCGGAATCCTTCGTCGGAGGTTTTCCAGCCTGCCCTGTATCCCGTGAAGCGATCGCTGGAGTATCTCCACGATTGCTTCAGTACGAAGCAAGTCATCCGGGCCTGGCTGAACACGCCCCACCCGATGCTGGAGAACCACACCTCCCTGGAGACGATTCTCGAAGGGAAGGCTTACGCGGTGGAGCGGTTGGTCGGGAACGCGATGGAGGGCGTCTTTTCCTAATGCTTCCCGCCGTGCAACTTTCGTCCGTCCTGGGCTCGGTTCGGCTGACCAGCGTCCATGGTCCGTGGTCCAGGGCGATGGCTCTGCGTCACTTGATGCGTGGAGCGCGTGGCGCGTTGGAGACCTTTCAGCCACTGTGGGGCGGGGCGGCGCGGCTTCGAGGCGGGCGGTTCACACCCCGGGACAGCTTCGACTGCATTTACCTCGCGTGGGATCCGGTGACCGCTCTGGCGGAGGTCCAAGCCATGGCGTTCCTCACCGGTGGAACGTTCGCGCCACGGACCCCGCCTTGGGTCCTGATGAGCGTGGACGGGATCGTCGGCGGGGTGCTGGACCTGACGGACGCCGGAACGCTGACCGCGCTGAGTACCCACCCGCAGGAGATCATGGGTCCCTGGGAATTGAGCGCAGATCCTCCAACGCAATCGCTGGCGCGGGCAGCCTTCGACACCGCGCGGATCGCGGGAATCAGGTACCCGTCGGCGAGGCATCTTGGGAAGGGGTTGAATCTGGTGGTGTTCTCGGATCGGCTGTTGGCCTCGTCAGCCAACTGGCTCGAGGTTCACGATCTCCGCGGGAATTTGAATCAGCGCATCGGGACCTGAACGAATCCGAGAATCCACTGCGTGACGGTGGACTGGGGGATGGGTGCGCAGGCTTGCGAGTCCACGGACCTTTGCTCGAAAAGGTGGCCGCACGACGGGCCAAGGGTCTCCAGGAACACGGTTCGATCCTGATCGTCCCTGAAGATGGGCTCCCGCCAGTCACCCCGGTTCATGACGTGATGGATCGCGCCCTCGTACTGCATCCGATGCTTGCGAGCCATGCGCGGAGGTTGCCCGGTCGAAACA
>JBBQIU010000357.1:0-4587 GCA_038325245.1 Verrucomicrobiota bacterium | reverse complement strand
CAGACCGGCGACCGCGCCGAAGTCTCCGAATCCCGCTAACCGACATGGCCAATCCCGCCAATGAGACCGTTCGCTACCCGTTATCCGCGTTCAATTTCGCCGTGGAAATCGAAGTGCCGGGCGTCGCCACCCAGGTCTGCGCCGCGTCGTTCGCCGAATGCGACGGCCTCGAGATCACGCACGACGTCAAGACCATCCGCGAAGGCGGCAACAACCACGCCGCCATCCGGCTCACCGGTCCCATGAGCCTCGGCCAGCTCACCCTCAAGCGCGGCATGACCGCAAACTTCGACCTCTGGGACTGGATCACCGCCCTCCAGGAGGAGGGCAACGGCAAACTCCGCGGCACCGCCAAGGTCATCCTCTTCGCCGCCGACGGGCAGACCGAGCGCGCCCGCTTCATTCTCGATCGCTGCCTCCCCACCAAACTCAAGGCCCCTGCCCTCAACGCTAAGGATGGCATGGTCGCCATCGAGGAACTCCAACTCGTCTACGAATCCCTCCGCCTCGTGAAACCCACATCCTGATTTCCAAGCCCTCTCCGGTTCCACCCCACGCCATGCCCGATACCAGCCCATTGGTGAAAGCCGAACTCCGCGAACTCGACGCCGAGTTCGAAAACGAGATCAACCGGGACCAGTGGACCACCGTTCAGTTCAACCCCGAATCCCTGAAGGTCACCTTCACCAACCAGATCCAGACCCCCAGCGGCGCCGGTGACCAGAACGGCACCCCATCCCGCCAGTTCGTCGGCGCCGGCACCACCAAGCTCGCCCTCCAGATCTGGTTCGACGACATGGCCCTCGCCGATGGCGAAAACACCGAGAATGACGTCCGCAATCTCACCAAAAAAGTCGCGTACTTCATCACGCCACAGGCGACCACCGACAACCCCCCGAAGTTTATCCCGCCCGCCATCCGCTTCCTTTGGGGCTCGTTCTCCTTCGACGGCATCATGGAGTCCCTCGAGGAGTCCCTTGAGTACTTCTCCCCCGATGGCCGCCCGCTCCGCGCCAGCATGTCCCTTGCCCTCTCCCAGCAGAAGATCCAGGCGTTCAACGTTCCCTCCAGCGAACGCGGCCGACGCCCGCCCCCCACCACGCCCGGCCAGTCCGCCGATCCCAGCGCCGCCGCCGGCACCAAACCCCTCACCCCCGCCCCAGCCGGCGCCACCCGCCAGGGCCTCGCCGACGCCGCGGGCAACGGCGCCGCCTGGCACTCGATCGCCCAGGCCTAGGGCATCTAACACCCCCGCCTCCTCAGCCCCGGCCAATTTGTCGATCTCAACGTCCTGAAACGCTGATCCCCACGCCCGCCCCACCCGCCATGCCCGTCGTCATCGACACCTTCGAAGCCCTGCCCAATGAGGCGCCTTCCGCCGGCCCCGAAGGAAACGCCTCCGCTTCCGACTCCCGCGCCCCCAACGCGGAATCCCCAGAGGTCCTTTTCGAACGCCTTCAGGTGATGCTCTCCGAACGCGCCTCCCGCCTCCGTGCACACTAAACCGGAACCCTTGGGTTGAAATGAAAGACTCCCTCACGAAGCCGCGAAAGCCCCGAAGAGATCGCGGTCCTGCAGCAGGCCACACCGTTAGGTTCCAGTAACCATGCATCACAAAATCCCAAATCTGGCTTCTCTTCCTTCGCGTCCTTCGCGCCTTCGCGCGCGTCATTCCTGAGTCTGTCGCGCCTTCCACCCGTGCCCTCCGACGCCCCATCCCTGCTTCGCGCCAGCCGTCCCTCGATCCGGATCGATGGCGAGGATGCACCCCGCCTCACCGAGGGTCTGCTCTCCCTCCTCATCGCCGAGACCTCCGATGGCTTCTACCGCTGCGAAGCCACTTTCGGCAACTGGGGCAATCCCGGCGGTCGCATCGGCTTCCTCCATTTCGACCGCCAATCCCTCGAGTTCGGCAAACGCCTTCGCATCCAACTCGACAACTTTCTCCTCTTCGAGGGCCGTATCTCCGCCCTCGAAGCCTCTTTCCCTCCCGACCGCCCCCCCGAGATCACCGCCCTCGCCGAGGATCGTCTGCTTGACCTCCGCATGACCCGGCGCACCCGCACGTTCACCGACGCCTCCGACGCCGACGTCTTCCAGCAAATCGCCAACGACCACGGACTCTCCCCGGACATCGACATCCCCGGCCCCACCCACCCCGTGCTCGCCCAGATCAACCAGAGCGACCTTGCCTTCCTTCGGGAACGCGCCCGCGCCACCGGCGTCGAACTGTGGCTCGCCGAGAATTCCCTGAAAGCCCATCCCCGACCCGAACGCGGCGATTCCCCCATCGAACTGGCCTACGGCCGGCAACTTCAGGACTTCACCGTCCTCGCCGATCTCGCCCACCAGCACACCTCCCTCACCGCCGCCGGCTGGGACGTCGCCGCCAAAAATGCCCTAACCCACGATGCCGGCGATGACGCCCTCGGCAGTGAAATCAGTGACGGCGACAGCGGTGCCTCCGTCCTTCGGTCCGCCTTCGGTGAGCGCAAGGGATCCCTCGTCCACGGCGTTCCCCTCGGCAGCGATGAAGTCCAGACCCTCGCCGAGGCCTCCTTCCGCCACGCCGCCCGTCGCTTTCTCACGGGCCGCGGCATCGCCGAATCCGGCAACGGCCTCCGCGTCGGCGCCACCCTTGATCTTACGGGCCTCGGCCCCCTCTTCAGCGGCGCCTACTACGTCTCCGAAGTTCGGCATCGCTTCGACGGCCGGCTAGGCCTGCGCACCGAGTTCCGCTGCGAACGACCCTGGATCGGGCAACCCTGATCCGGTCACGAAACCATCCGATGCCATTCCCCGTGCCTCCCACCTTCTCCCCCGACGCACTCGCCGACAGCCGGATTCCCTCCGGCCTCGGCGGGCGTTGGTACGGGGTGTTCCCCGCGCTCGTCACCGACATCAAGGACCCGGACAACCAGGGCCGGGTCAAGGTCTCCCTCCCCTGGGCCCCCGACACTGGCGGCGAACGCTACGAACACTGGGCCCGCCTCGCCACCCTCATGGCCGGCAACAATCGCGGAAGCTGGTTCATCCCCGACGTCAATGACGAGGTCCTCGTCGCCTTTGAATCCGGCGATCCACGCCGCCCCTACATCCTAGGCGGCCTCTGGAATGGCAGCGACTCCGCTCCCGAATCCATGGATGGCGCGGGTCTCAATCCAAAGAAGGTCCTCCGATCCCGCAACGGTGTGAAACTCACCCTCGACGACACCGACGGCCAGGAGCAGTTCATCGTCGAAACCCCCGGCGGCCAAAAGATCACCCTCAAGGACGGCCCCGGCGCGGTTGAGATCGTCGACAGCAACGGCAACTCCATCAAACTCGAGACCGCCGGCATCACCGTCAACGCCAGCGCCAAGGTCTCCATCTCGTGCAGCCTGGCTGAAGTCTCCGCCAGCCTCCTCACCGTCAATGCGGGCATGTCCCGCTTCAGCGGCGTCGTCCAGTGCGACACCCTCATCAGCAACACCGTCATCAGCGCCACCTATACCCCCGGCGCAGGAAATATCTGGTGATCCTCTTCATGAACCGAGACCACGGCATCTCGCCGGACCTCCGCGCCGTTGCTCAGACAGCCCTGTCTGCCGTGCCGCCGGTTGCCCAACCGGCAGGTGTAACCTTGACCGCAACCGGACCTCCAGGCAGGGCTGCCCGCGACACAGCAGGTTGGGCAACCTGCGCTACAACCTCGTCCCGCCTCCATGAACCGCACCGGTTCATGGCTCGAACACCGTCCGAATTTCGAACGTCCGACCTCTCCATGAACTGTTCCCAAGTCATTGCAACGGGTCTGCCGGGAGCCCCTCAACCTAACCCGCTCCCAAAGGGAGAGGGAACTGGAGTTTGGCCATTTCTGGCCGGGTGCCGCCAAGTGGGGCGGCACGAGACTGCCCAGGGCGATGCCCTGATCGTTCTACACAACGTGCTCGGAGGGCATTCCCCAATCCCGAAGGGATTGCGTCCCAAAGCCCAGGGTTGCGAGGAACGAGCTACCCTGGGTGGGATCGCCGAATCACCCACAACCCCAACGGGGTTGCGTCGAGGTGGCACGACCCCGTTGGGGTTGATGCATTGTTCGTCGTTGACCCAGGGTAGGCCCGCTTCGCGGTCCAACCCTGGGCTTCGGTACGGAATCCCGTTGGGATTCCAGACCAGAAAAATGGCCAATCTCCAGAACCCTCTCCCAAAGGGAGAGGGAATGGCATGCGGCGCGACAGAAATGCTTGCATCACCCCATGCGAGCCACGCGAACCCGTGCCCCGAGAACCTGCTGCCAAACCCTCCGAAACACGCTGAGCCCTTTCCCCTTTTCCCGCTTGCGGAAGACAGCCCGGGTGCGGGCCGCGGTACCCCCAGCCACTCTTCCCGCCTTCGCGCCTTCGCGCGAATCCCGATGATCCCATGACCCGTCACATCGTCCAGTGGACCGCCCCGTCGCCGCTTTGGTCCGAATTGACCCGGCCTAACGGCTCTTCGAACGGCTCTTCGAATGGTGCCCACGCCACCTTCGGCATCCCCGCCATCCTCCGCTTCGCCACCGATTCCTTCGTCCAGGATTACCTCGACGTCCTCGCCACCGATCCC
>JBBQIU010000356.1:0-4596 GCA_038325245.1 Verrucomicrobiota bacterium | reverse complement strand
GGGATTGGGTGCCCCCCTTGTTGAGCTTTTGAAGCTGCAGCAGCTTGCGGTGGAGTCCGTTAACAACGGACCGGGCGATGCTGGGGCCCTCGTAGACCATTCCTGTGTAGACCTGAACAAGTGAAGCGCCGGCGGTGATCTTTTCCCAGGCATCCTGCGCCGTGAAAATGCCGCCCACCCCGATGATGGGAAGGCGTCCGTGCGTCTGACGATAGAGATGGCCAATGATCTCAGTGCTTCGCTGCGAGAGAGGGCGTCCGCTGAGGCCGCCGGTTTCGGCGTAGAGCGGGCGGGATGACGGGCTGGGATCCTGGGGCCGCGAAACCGTCGTGTTGGTGGCGACGATCCCGGCGAGACCGCGGGACTCCGCCAGCTCAAGGATTTCGTCGAGCGCCTCGAACGTCAGATCCGGCGCAACCTTGACGAGGATGGGACGCCGGGGGGCCGGATCGGCCGCCTCGTCTTGAACCTCATTCATGGCCGCAAGGATCTCATCTAGCGCGGCTCGGTCCTGAAGTTGGCGGAGATTCGGAGTGTTGGGAGAACTCACGTTGACGACGAAAAAATCAGCCAGAGGGCGGAGAAGGCGGAAGGAGAACGCGTAGTCGCCGGCCGCTTCGGCAAGTGGGGTGATCTTGGACTTGCCGAGATTGATGCCGACGGGATGACGGGGCCATCGACCCGCGTCGCGCCACCGCCGCAAGGCTTCACAGAACGCCTCCGCACCCGGGTTGTTGAAGCCCATCCGGTTGATCAGGGCTTCGTCCGGAACGACACGAAACATCCGGGGCTGTTCATTTCCCGGTTGGGCGTGGCGCGTGACGCCGCCGAGCTCGCTGAATCCGAAGCCGAGGGATTCCCAGACGGGGACCGCCTCCGCCAGCTTATCCATGCCCGCGGCGAGCCCAACGGGGTTAGGAAAGCGCAGCCCGAACACATCGATCGGCAGATCGGGCGCCGAGTAGAACGCCCGGGTCATGCCGCTCAGGAGCCGGCTTCGGCTGACCTGGCCGAGCGCACGAAGGGTCCGATTGTGAATTCGCTCGGAGTCTTGAAGGAAAAGAAAGGGGCGGACGACGCGGCGGTACAGCCAACTCACGGGGGGGATTTATCCGGGAACGACCGGGAAGGCGAGAATTCCCCATGGTCCGGCCCGGCGGGAAGGTAACCCTCAATGCGGGCGACCGCCGCCAACACGGGTGGGTTCATGACGGACTGATTGTTGTTTCGGGCCGCCTGGAGGGACGGAATCGCGGATCGCGCCGCCGGGCCAATGCTTCCCAACGCCTCCGCGGCGCTGACGCGGATCGATTCGCTTTGATCGGACAAGGCGGCAACGAGAGCGGGGACCGCCGGAGCGGCGGAAGGACCGAACGCCGCCAGAGCTCGCGAGGCTCCAATTCGGACGTACTCGTCCGGATCGCGCAGTGCCCCCGCCGTGGGATGGACGGCCAGATCCGGGCGGCGCGCGATCCTTCCGAGGGCGGTGACCGTGCTGAGTCGGATCACCGGGGCCGTGTCGCGAAGGGCCAGGATGGTCACGAGTTGAGGCACCGCAGCCTCGGCGGCGGGTCCGATCTTTCCCAGCGCCTGGATGGCCGCCAACGCGACAGGAGCCTTCGCGGACCTTGTCGCATCCGTAAGATCCGGAACGGCCGGCGCGGCATCATGGATGAACGACCCCAGTGCCGATGCCGCCGCCGCCTGAACCTCCGGGTCGGCGTCCTTCAGTCTTCGCATCAGGGCGGGAACGCAGGTCAGTGCGTGGCTTCCCGTGCGGCCGAGCGTGCGGGCCGAGGCGGCACGCACGCCGGGAACGGGGTGTTCGAGATTGGTGAGGAGCGCTGGAATGGCGACGCCGGCATCGTTCGCGAGCAAGTGCAGGACCGAGGTTGCGGCGAGGATGACATTGGTTTCTCCCACAGATAGTTGGGTCGAGAGAACGGTGGCGAAGTCTGGGGCGCTGATTCCGACGATGCCGTGGCGTGCGATCAGGATATCCAGCAGCTCAATGGAACGGGCGCGGGTCGCGGCATTGGGATCGATGCAGAGCGGGATGAGGCAGGGGATGGCCGGCGCGCCGATTCGCGTCAGCGCACGGGCGACGGCAATGCGGGTGTCATGTTCGGAGGCGAGCCGGAAGGCCTGCACAAGATCGTTCGCGAGCGGTGCAGCCAGGTTCCCGAGGTGCTCCGCGGCCTGGGCCGCATCGCGGCGTCGCTCGTCGACGCTGTGAGGAAACGGGGATGAATTTGGGAACACCTGCCGGATCGTCCGCCACGCCGAGTGGATCAGACCTTCCCGGGCGACGAGGCTCCGGCTCAACACGGACAACACGGCGGAGTTCAGGGCCTCAACGGCGAACCGCGTGTCGGGATGGCGAATGGCCTCGGGTTCGTCGAGTTGTTTCAGCCAGAAAGATAGGGGATATCCCAGGTGCCTGGGCTCGGGAGACCGCAGAAAAAGGAGGGAGGCAAGGGTCGAAACAGCGAGGACCACGGTTCCAGCGCGTTGCAGGGTGCTCGTTTCGAGGGTCATAGCTCGCTTGACCCTGTAAAGAGGACCGACTATAGCCTTGTCAACAACGTTCGAGAAGTTCCACCCCCACCTACCCCCCCCGCTATGTCAATGACCAAGCGCGACATCGTGGTCGCCATCAGCAGCGAGACCGGACTGGTCCAGCAAGACGTGGCCAAAGTCGTGCAGCGGACCCTGGAGATCATTCGTGAAGCCGTCAGCCACGGGAAAACTGTAGAGCTGCGAAACTTCGGGGTCTTCGAAGTCAAGGTTCGGAAAGCCCGGATCGGGCGCAATCCGAACGCCCCGGAGAAGGATGTCCGAATCCCGCCGCGGTCCGTGGTGAAGTTCAAGCCGGGAAAGGAGATGCGCGATGAGGTGCTCAAACTTTCACCGGACAACATCGAACCGGCAGCTCCGACAACACCTGAGACTCCTGAAGCGCCTCCCACCGCTTGAGCAAAGCCGCGCCTTCACGAGAGCGATCGCCGCGAGCCCGGTGCCCCGGACGAGCGCCGGGCATTCCGTCTTGAGTCATGCAGCCCCAGCCCCTTCCTGGTTTCCGGGACTTTTTCCCCACTCCCCTTCCTCTGCGCGACGCCTGGAGCGCGGATCTCCGCCAGCACATTTTCTCGGCGTGGCGCACCACGGCCCGTCGCTACGGATTCCGGGAATACGACGGCCCCCCGCTGGAGCCTGTCGAGTTGTACACGCTGAAGAGCGGCGACGAGATCGTTCAGCAGTTGTTCAATTTCGTGGACAAGGGGGAACGCCACGTGTCGCTTCGCCCGGAAATGACACCAACGGTTGCGCGAATGGTCGCGGCGACGGAGCGGGCCTACAAGAAGCCCATCAAGTGGTTCTCGATCCCTCAGCTATTCCGGTACGAAAAGCAACAAAAGGGACGGCTTCGGGAACACTTCCAGTTTAACGCGGATATTTTCGGCGAAGGCGACGTGGCCGCCGACGCTGAGATCGTGGCGCTCCTCATCGATACGCTCCGGGGGTTGGGGCTCAGGCCGGATGACTTCGTGGTGCGCCTCAGCAGTCGGCAGGCGTGGCAGCGCTTCTTTTCGGCGCGTGGAGGCGATACCGAGAAGGCGCATGCCTTTTACCAGGTGGTCGATAAACTGGAACGGGAACGCCCGGAGGTGAGCGCCGCGCGATTCTCAGAATTGGGAATTCATCTGGATGACGTGCGATCCTTTATCTCGGAAAGCATTCCAGAGCCTGAACTCAAGGCGTTGATCGACAACCTGACGGCGCGCGGCCTGAACGAGTACGACAAGGTCGACTATGGGGTGATTCGAGGGCTCGCCTACTACACCGGCGTGGTCTTCGAGGCTTTTGATCGAAAGGGTGAGTTCCGGGCGATCGCCGGCGGAGGCCGCTACGACCAACTGATCAAGGTCGTCAGCGGCGGGAAGGTGGATCTGCCCGGATTGGGATTCGGGATGGGCGACGTGGTCCTGACGGAACTCCTGAAAGCCCGGGACCTTGTTCCCACGTTCACCGCTGGGATCGAGGTTTATGTGCTCATCCAGGACGAAACCTTGAGGAGCCCATCCTTGAAGGTCATCCAGACGCTTCGAGAAGCCGGACGCGCCGTCGAATTTGCCCTGACTCCGGCCAAAGAGGACAAACAGATCAAGCGGGCATTGGAATTGGGGGCTAGTCGTGCCCTGCGGCTTGAGTGCTCGCCCGACGGCCAAATCCAGGCGCGCATCCGCGATTTACGGACCCGCGAGGAACGCGTAACGCCCCTGGACGAAGCAATCGCTGTCCTCGTGGGTCGCTGAACAGGGCCTGTTGCACGGGCAGTTGGCGTATGCTGTCATCGGGTCCACCGGAAACGAACCCCCGACCATTCATACCATGACAAACCTCCCCCCAACTGTTCAGGTGAAGCTCGAAGAACTGTGTCGTTCCATTCTCTCGGAGCCGCAACTGGATGCCATGCGCCTTCGTGTGGATCAATTCATGATCAACGACGAGGCCCGCGCGCTGTACGTCAAGGTTTCGGAACAAGGCGAGCACCTGCATCACAAGCAAATGCAGGGTGTGCAACTGCCAGATGAG